>NZ_VWWK01000162.1:0-15401 GCF_011753035.1 Burkholderia sp. Ax-1720
ATGCGCAACAGGCTGCCCAGCCCTCGCAGGCCTCCGCCTGCCATACCTGCGGCACGGTGGTGGCCATCACCGAGACGCGCACGCCCGGCCAGGGCACGGGGATCGGCGCGGTCGGCGGCGCCGCCGCGGGCGGCCTGCTCGGCAACCAGTTCGGCCGCGGCGGCGGCCGCACCGCGATGACCATCATCGGCGCGCTCGGCGGCGGCCTGGCCGGCAACTCGATCGAGAAGCGCGTGCGCAGCACCACCGACTACCACGTGCGCGTGCGCATGGAAAACGGCACGGAACGCAGCTTCACCTACCGCAACCCGCCGCCGTTCGGCGAAGGCCAGCGCGTGCACATCGAACACGGCACGCTGGCTGCCGGCTGATCGACACGCGGCGGCTCCCTGGCCGCGTTGCCCATGTGAAAACGGCTCGCGCCCCTCGAAGGGCGCGAGCCGTTTTTTCTCCTGCATCGTCGGCCCGGTCAGGCGGCCCGAGTTCACGTCATTCGTCGTCGAAGTCGGATTCGTCGATCCAGTGCAACTGGATCGCCTCGAGGATCTTCTCGCCCGAACGCTCGGGCTCGTCGTCGAAGCCGTCGAGCTCGAGTACCCATTGGCGCAGATCGGTGAAGCGGATCGTCTTCGGATCCAGGTCGGGAAACTTGTCGGCGAGCGCAATCGCGATCTCGCGCGAATCGGTCCATTTCATCGTCGCACCTCCTGAACGGGTCAGTGATTCTCTTTGGCGTGATTGATCGTGTACTTGGGGATCTCGACCACCAGGTCCGATTCCTCGGTCACGATCGCCTGGCACGACAGGCGCGATTGCGGCTCCAGCCCCCAGGCGCGATCGAGCAGGTCGTCCTCGTCTTCCTCGGAGGGGGCCAGCTCGTTGAAGCCTTCGCGCACGATCACGTGGCAGGTCGTGCAGGCGCAGGATTTCTCGCAGGCGTGCTCGATCTCGATGCCGTTGTCGAGCAGGTTGTCGCAGATGCTCTTGCCGGGCGTCGCGTCGATCACCGCGCCGTCCGGGCACAGTTCGACGTGGGGCAAAACTACCAGTTGGGGCATGTCGGTTCCGTGTTTCATCGATGGCGCGCCGCGCCGCTTCGCATCGCGCACGTCGGCGCGATGCCGTTGTTTCAGATCTCGTCGAGCTTGCGGCCCGCGAGCGCGCGACGGATGTTCTTGTCCATCCGCCGTGCCGCGAATTCGTCGGTGCCCTCGGCCAGCGCCTTGGTCGCCGCGTCGATCGCGTCGGTGTCCTCGCCGCCCGCCAGCGCGCGCAGCTTGGTGATCAGCGCGTCGATCGCCGCGCGCTCCTCGGCGTCGAGCAGGTCCGCGTCCACCGCGAGCGCCGCCTCGGTCGCCTCGGCGATGCGCTGCGCCTCCACCTGCGCCTCGCGCAGCGCACGCGCGCGCATGTCGATGTCGGCGGTCTTGAAGCTGTCTTCCAGCATCTTGGCGATGTCGTCGTCGGCGAGGCCGTAGGACGGCTTCACCACCACCGAGGCCTCCACGCCCGAATGCTGCTCGCGCGCGAACACCGACAGCAGGCCGTCGGCATCGACCTGGTAGGTCACGCGGATCCGCGCCGCGCCGGCCGACATCGGCGGGATGCCGCGCAGCTCGAAGCGCGCCAGCGAACGGCAATCGGCCACCAGTTCGCGCTCGCCCTGCACCACGTGGATCGCCATCGCGGTCTGGCCATCCTTGAAGGTGGTGAATTCCTGCGCGCGTGCCACGGGGATGGTCGAGTTGCGTGGAATGATCTTCTCGACCAGGCCGCCCATGGTCTCGACGCCGAGCGACAGCGGGATCACGTCGAGCAGCAGCCAGTCGTCGCCGTTGGCGCGGTTGCCGGCCAGCAGGTCGGCCTGCACGGCCGCGCCGAGCGCGACCACCTGGTCCGGATCGAGATTGATCAGCGGCGGCTGGCCGAAGAAACGCTCGACGGCCGCGCGGATCACCGGCATGCGCGTCGCGCCGCCCACCAGCACCACGCCCTTGATCTCGGCCGGCGTGACCTGCGCGTCGCGCAGTGCCTTGCGGGTCGGCGCGAGCGTGCGCGCGACCAGCGGCTCGACCAGCCCGGCGAAGGTCTCGGCGGAAATCGTCTGGGCGATCGTCGCGCCGGTCGACAGCGTGATCTCGAAGGCCGCCTCGGGCGCGTCGCTCAGCGCTTCCTTCACGGCACGCGAACGGTCGAGCAGCGCCCGCACGTCCGCTGCCGACAGCGCGGCGCGTTCGATGCCCGCCGCGGCGAGCACATGCGCGAACAGGGCGTGGTCGAAATCGTCACCGCCGAGCGCGGAATCGCCGCCCGCCGCGAGGACCTCGAACACGCCCTTGGTCAGTTTCAGGATCGACAGGTCGAAGGTGCCGCCGCCTAGGTCGTAGACGGCATAGAGGCCTTCCGCGCCGTTGTCGAGCCCGTAGGCGATCGCGGCCGCGGTCGGTTCGTTGAGCAGGCGCAGCACGTTCAGGCCGGCCAGCCGCGCCGCGTCCTTGGTGGCCTGGCGTTGCGCGTCGTCGAAATAGGCAGGCACGGTGATCACGGCGCCCACCAGGTCGTCGCCGAGCGTATCCTCGGCGCGCTGGCGCAGGGTGGCGAGAATCTCGGCCGAGACCTCGACGGGGCTCTTCACGCCGTCGATGGTGCGGATCTGCACCATGCCCGGCGCGTCGACGAAGTCGTAGGGTGCGTTGGCCGCGTGCTCGACCTCGGCCTTGCCGCGGCCCATGAAACGCTTGACCGAGACGATCGTGTTGCGCGGATCGCTGGCCGCGGCCTCCTTGGCCGCGTAACCGATGCGGCGCCCGCCCTTCTCGAGGTAGCGGACCACGGAAGGCAGCAGCGCGCGGCCTTCGTCGTCGGGCAGCACCTCGGCCACGCTGTTGCGCACCGACGCGACGAGCGAATTCGTCGTGCCGAGATCGATGCCGACTGCCAGGCGCCGCTGATGCGGCGCGGGCGCCATGCCGGGTTCGGAGATTTGCAGTAAAGCCATCGCTGTATTCGGTGAGGGGCACGGGGCCCAGCTTGCTTCGCGCGCCGCGCCCGAGCGCGGCCCCGCGCGGTTAATCTTCGAGACGCTCGATCTGCGTCGTCACTTCGGCGGCCACCCGCTCGATGAACATCAGCTGGCGTACCGCCTCGGCCGCGCCCTGGTTCGAGCCGCTGTCGAGCAGGGCCGCGAGCTTGTCGAGCCGCGCGCGCTTTTCCTCGCGCAATTCGCCGAGCAGCGCGTCGAGCGCATCGACATTCCTCGCGCCGGCCGCATCCTCGATCGCCTCGCGCCATTCCATCTGCTGCATCAGGAAGGCCGGCTCCATCGCCGTGTTGTTCTCGGCGCCGACCTCGACCTCGCGCAGCGACAGCAGGTAGATCGCGCGCTTCAGCGGATCGCGCAGCGTCTGGTAAGCCTCGTTGGCGCGCGTGGCCCATTGCATCGCGATGCGCTTTTGCGCGTCGCCGGCCGCCGCGAAGCGATCCGGATGCACCTCGGACTGCACCGCGCGATACGCGGCGTCGAGCGCACCGGCGTCGAGCGCGAACTGCGTCGGCAGGTGAAAGAGTTCGAAATAGCTGTCTTTCAGCGAAATCATCGCGTGATGCCCAAGGCCTGGTGGTCGATGGTGCAGGTGGAAGCGGTCCGCACAAGAAAAAGGCGGCCAATGCCGCCTATGGCCCGCTGCGCGCGGTGCGTCCTCAGACGCGGAACGACTCGCCGCAGCCGCACTCGTCCTTGACGTTCGGATTGTTGAACTTGAAGCCTTCGTTCAAGCCCTCGCGCGCGAAGTCGAGCTCGGTACCGTCGATATAGGCGAGGCTCTTCGGATCGACCACCACCTTCACGCCATGGCTCTCGAACACCTGATCCTCGGTCGCCATGTCGTCGACATACTCGAGCTTGTAGGCCAGGCCCGAGCAGCCGGTGGTGCGCACGCCGAGCCGCAGGCCCAGCCCCTTGCCGCGTCGCGTCAGGTACTTCTGCACGTGTTGCGCTGCTTTTTCGGTCAGTGTGATTGCCATGATGTTCCTGGTCGCCCGCGCCGCGCGCGGACGTTGTGCCTCGATAAACCTCGCCGCTCGTCCTTCTCGCGACGCACTGCGTTGTCAGGCGCGGGCGTCCATCCCGCGCCGCCGCTTACGCGGCCTGGCCGTCTTCCGCAGTCGCGTCGTGACGCTTGCGGTAATCGGCCACCGCCGCCTTGATCGCGTCTTCCGCGAGGATCGAGCAGTGGATCTTCACCGGCGGCAGCGCCAGTTCCTCGGCGATCTGCGTGTTCTTGATGGCCAGCGCCTGGTCCAGCGTCTTGCCCTTCACCCACTCGGTGACCAGCGAGCTCGAGGCGATCGCCGAGCCGCAGCCGTAGGTCTTGAACTTCGCGTCTTCGATCACGCCGTCCGAACCGACACGGATCTGCAGCTTCATCACGTCGCCGCAGGCCGGCGCGCCGACCATGCCCGTGCCGACCGCGTCATCGTCCTTCGAGAAGGAACCGACGTTGCGCGGGTTTTCGTAGTGATCCAGAACCTTGTTGCTGTAAGACATGATTCGACTCCTTGATACGTTGCGTGCGCGCGGCGCCGGGCCGCGCAACCTTCGTTCAGTGTGCGGCCCACTCGATCGTCGACAGATCGATCCCGTCCTTGTGCATTTCCCAGAGCGGCGACAGGTCGCGCAGCTTGGCGATCTTGCCCTGCAACAGGTTGATCACGTAGTCGACATCGGCCTCGGTAGTGAAGCGGCCGACCGTGAAGCGGATCGAGCTGTGCGCGAGTTCGTCGTTGCGGCCCAGCGCGCGCAGCACGTAGGACGGTTCCAGCGAGGCCGAGGTGCAGGCCGAGCCCGACGACACGGCGACATCCTTGATCGCCATGATCAGCGACTCACCTTCGACGAAGTTGAAGCTGATGTTCAGGTTGTGCGGGACACGCTGCTCCATGTCGCCGTTCACATAGGTTTCCTCGATCTGCGACAGGCCACGCAGCAGCTTGTCGCGCAGCGCGCGCACGCGCTCGTTCTCGACCGCCATTTCCTCGCGGGCGATGCGGAAGGCCTCGCCCATGCCGACGATCTGGTGCGTCGCCAGCGTGCCCGAGCGCATGCCGCGCTCGTGGCCGCCGCCGTGCATCTGCGCCTCGATCCGCACGCGCGGCTTGCGGCGCACGTAGAGCGCGCCGATGCCCTTCGGGCCGTAGGTCTTGTGCGCCGAGAACGACATCAGGTCGACCTTCAGCTTGGCGAGGTCGATGCCGACCTTGCCGGTGGACTGCGCGGCGTCGACGTGGAACACGATGCCCTTGGCGCGACAGATCTCGCCGATGGTCTCGATGTCCTGGACCACGCCGATCTCGTTGTTCACGTGCATCACCGACACCAGGATCGTGTCCGGGCGCAGCGCGGCCTTGAACACCTCGAGGTCGATCAGGCCGTCGTCCTTGACGTCCAGGTAGGTCACCTCGAAGCCTTCGCGCTCGAGTTCGCGGCAGGTGTCGAGCACGGCCTTGTGCTCGGTCTTCACCGTGATGATGTGCTTGCCCTTGCCCTGGTAGAAATGCGCCGCGCCCTTGATCGCGAGGTTGTCCGATTCGGTCGCGCCCGAGGTCCAGATGATTTCGCGCGGATCCGCGTTCACGAGCGCCGCCACCTGCTCGCGCGCCTCTTCCACCGCCCGCTCCGCATCCCAGCCGTACGCGTGGCTGCGCGACGCCGGATTGCCGAACTGCTCGCGCAGATACGGCACCATCTTGTCGACCACGCGCGGATCGACGGGCGTCGTCGCGCTGTAGTCCATATAGATGGGCAGGTGAGGAGTATCGTTGTTCATCTGTCGCTCCGGGTATTCATTCAGTGCAGGGACAATCTGTTATGTAGGTGTGGTTTTATCGGGTACGGCAGCGTCGCGCCTCAGGAACTGGTCGCGATGTTGAAGACCGAATTCGGCCCGAGCGGCATCGCCCGCACCGGCTCGACGGGCGCGGCCGGCTCCGGCGCGCGGCGGTCGCGCAGCACGGCGGGCGCACCCTCGCGGGCACGCTGCTGATCGACGAGATCCTGCAGCGAGACCGAATCGAGGTATTCGACCATCTTCTGGTTGAGCGTCGACCAGAGCTCATGCGTCATGCAATGTCCATCGGGCTGCTTGGTGCCTTCGCAGGTACCCTTGCCGCCGCATTGCGTGGCATCGAGCGGTTCGTCGACCGCGATGATGATGTCGGCGACCGTGACGTCGGCCGCACGGCGCGCGAGGTTGTAGCCGCCCCCCGGCCCGCGGACCGATTCGACGATCTCGTGCCGGCGCAGCTTTCCGAACAACTGCTCCAGGTACGAGAGCGAGATGCGCTGGCGCTGGCTGATGCCTGCAAGCGTCACCGGCCCCTGCTCCTGGCGCAGTGCCAAGTCAATCATCGCCGTGACGGCGAAACGGCCTTTCGTGGTGAGTCTCATAGTCGTAGGGGACAGCAATCTTGACGATTTTGGTCAAGTATAAATATCTGACAGTTTTAGTCAAGTATCCCTGTCCCGGGGAGGGAGATTCAGTGAACGCTACAGAAGTGCCGCAGCGGCCTTGGGTTCAATTGCCGACTCGCTCGCGCAACGTCGCAAGCAGGCCGGCACAGGCGCGCTCGCATTGATCGAGCACTTGCTCGAAGCCTTGCGCGCCGCCGAAATAAGGGTCCGCCACTTCGCGTTGACCGGCACCGGTCGCGAATTCCATCAGCAGACGGACCTTGTGTCGATGCTCGGCCGGGCAACGGCGACGCAACTCGGCGAGATTCGCTTCGTCCATCGCGAGCAGCAGGTCGAAACGCTCGAAGTCGCCGCTGGCGACCTGACGCGCCCGCAGCGCAGACAGATCGTAGCCACGGCCGCGCGCTGCCTGCTGGGCGCGCGCATCGGGCGCCTCGCCGACGTGCCAGTCGCCCGTTCCGGCGGAATCGATCTCGATCACATGATCGAGGCCCGCCGCGCCGACCTGCTCGCGCATCACGCCCTCCGCGGTCGGGGAGCGACAGATGTTGCCGAGGCAGACGAAGCAGATCGAAGCGCGTTTCATCGTGCGAACGGACGTCGGCGAACGGCCGCGAAAACAGAAAGCGCGCCATTATACAGGCGCGCTTCGATACCCGTGGCCGGCCGGCGCGACATCACAGCGCCTTGGTGGCGGCCAGCGGCGCGGCCGAAGCGGCTTCGGGCGAATCGCCGACCAGCCCGAACGACACGGTGCGAGCCAACTCCGCGGAAACCTGCCCGATCGGCTGCGGTTCGCTGGGGCGCGCGGCGTTCGACGCGTACAGGTACGCGACGGCGGCAAGCGGTACGACGATCGCGAGCGGCCAGTACATCGATATTGTCTTTCTCATGATGCGACCTCCGGTAACTGCGTGTCGAATCCATTGCTCGACACTACAGGCGCCATTCTATAGACCGCATCTATTGAGATAAACCATCAAATAGCGAACGCTCTGTTGTCGTGCGGCGAACAGTCGCCAATTTGTTCGAGCGTTCACTGTGCGGGATCAAGGCGCTGCCCCGGCTCCAAGTAACCCGCCTACCTTGGCAGAAGCCATCAGCCGAGATGGGTCTTCGACGCCGCGTAGAGTTCGCGGAAGGTGCGCCCGGTCGGCGTCGGCAGGTCGCGCGTATCGGTCCAGCCGGCCGCCAGCGGCAGCTTGCGGATCCCGCCGCCCGACTTGCGTTCGCCGCCGACGCGCTCCAGGATCCGCACCATCAGCTTGGTCGCGAGCCCGTACAACGTCGGCCGGCGCGCGGCGAAACCCCAGGCGGCCAGCGCCAGGCGCTCGCGCCAGGGCCGCAGCCCCCGCTCCACCTGCTTCTCGCGCAGCGTGCGCAGCAGCCCCGACAAGGGAATGCCGACCGGGCAGACGCTGTCGCATTCGCCGCACAAGGTGGCGGCCTGCGGCAGGTCGAGCGAGCGCTCGAGCCCGACGTAGCTCGGCGTGAGCACCGAGCCCATCGGCCCCGGATAGACCCAGCCATAGGCATGGCCGCCGACCTTCTGGTAGACCGGGCAATGGTTCATGCAGGCGCCGCAGCGGATGCAGCGCAGCATCTCCTGGAACTCGCCGCCGATCAGCCCGGTGCGCCCGCCGTCGACCAGCACCACGTAGTTGTGCTCGGGGCCGTCCTCCTCACCGGCCGCGCGCGGCCCCGTGAGCAGCGAGAAATAGTTCGAGGTCTTCTGGCCGGTGGCCGAGCGCGGCAGCAGCCGCATCGCGGTGGCCAGGTCCTCGAGCGTCGGCAGCACCTTCTCGATCCCGGTCACGGCCACGTGCACGCGCGGCATCACCGTGCACATGCCCTCGTTGCCCTCGTTGGTCACCAGCACCACCGATCCCGTCTCGGCCACCACGAAGTTGCCGCCCGTCAGCCCCATGTCGGCGCCGAGGAAGTGCGGCCGCAGCACCTCGCGCGCCTCGCGCGTCATGGCCGGGATCTCGGTCAGGCGCTCGCGTCCGTGGGTACGCGCGAACAGGTCGGCGATCTCGTCCTTGTCCTTGTGGACCACGGGCGCGATGATGTGGCTCGGCGCCTCGTTGTCGTTGATCTGCAGGATGTATTCGCCGAGGTCGGTCTCGATCGACTGCACGCCGATCTCGGCGAGCACGGCATTGATGCGCATCTCCTCCGAGACCATCGACTTGGTCTTGATGACCTTCCCGACCTCGTGCCGCCTGGCGATCTCGGCCACCAGCCTGGCCGCGTCGGCCATCGACTCGGCGAACAGCACCGTGGTGCCGCGCCGCGTGGCCTCGCGCTCGAAGGCCTCGAGCCAGACGTCGAGGTTCTCCAGCGCGCGGTTGCGGCGCGCCTTCAGCGCGGCGCGCGTGGCCGCGAAATCGATCTGCGTGACAGCCTCGGCGCGCGCCGAGACGAACTTGGTCGACAACTTCTTGAGGTTCTGCTGCAGGCGCTGGTCGGCGAGCTTCTGGCCCGCGCGCGCCTTGAACTGCATCGATTGAACTTGCATGGCTGGCTGGATCGGCTGGCGGCTGGTCGGGAAACGGCGGGTTCAGAGATCGCCGGCGAGGACCTGCGCGACGTGCAGCACGCGCGTGTCCTTGTCGCCGGTGCGGCGCAGACGCCCCTCGATGTTGAGGATGCAGCCGAGATCGCCGAGCACGACGGTGCGCGTGCCGCTGGCCTGCACGTTGGCGCATTTCTCGTCGACGATCGCGGTCGAGATCGCGCCGTACTTGAGCGCGAAGGTGCCGCCGAAGCCGCAGCAATGCTCGCAGTCCTTCATCTCCTGGACCTCGACGCCGCGCTGCGCGAGCAAGGCCCGCGGCTGCGCCTTCACGCCGAGTTCGCGCAGGCCCGAGCAGGAATCGTGATAAGTGACAGGGCCGCTGAACTCGCCGCGCGGCAGCTCGACCTTCGCGACCTTGACGAGGAAATCGGTCAGTTCATACACGCGCTCGCGCAAGCGCCCATAACGCGCCATCAGTTCGGGATCGTCGCGGAACAGGTCGCCGTAATGGGCGCGGATCATGCCGCCGCAGGAGCCCGACGGCACCACCACGTAGTCGAACTGCTCGAACTCGCGCAGGGTCTTTTCCGCCAGGTCCCGCGCGAGGCGGCGCTCGCCGGAGTTGTAGGCGGGTTGCCCGCAGCAGGTCTGCGCGGGCGGCACGTCCACCTCGAAACCGGCATCGCGGATCAGTTTCAGCGCGGAAAAACCGATTTCAGGCCGCATCAGGTCGATGAGGCAGGTGACGAACAATCCGACTCGCATGGCCGCTCCTTCGAGAAAACGCCGCTCATTATCCGCGCTTTGCCGCGCAAGACCAACGCTGCGACGCGGCGATCGACGAAACGGCGCGCATCGAACCGATCCGAAGCACTCCTCGAACAGCGTTCGCTTTTTTCACATTATGAGATACAATCGGCTCCTCACCGTTTGACAGGTCAACTGATTTTTCACGATGAGCACTCCGACTCCGGACCCGAAGACGTCGATCCAGGTGATCGAACGCATGATGCGGCTGCTCGACGCGCTGGCCGACCACACCGACCCGGTCAGCCTGAAGGAGCTCGCGCAGAGCACGGAGCTGCATCCGTCCACCGCGCACCGCATCCTCAACGACATGGTGACCTGTCGCCTGGTCGACCGATCCGACCCGGGCACCTACCGCCTCGGCATGCGCCTGCTCGAACTCGGCAACCTGGTGAAGGCGCGCCTGTCGGTGCGCGACGCGGCGCTGATGCCGATGCGCGAGCTGCACCGGCTGACCGGGCAGACCGTGAACCTGTCGGTGCGCCAGGGCGACGAGATCGTCTATATCGAGCGGGCCTATTCGGAGCGCTCGGGCATGCAGGTGGTGCGCGCGATCGGCGGCCGCGCGCCGCTGCACCTGACCTCGGTCGGCAAGCTGTTCCTGGCCGCCGACGAAACCACCCGCGTGCGGGCCTATGCCACGCGCACCGGCCTCGCCGGCCATACCCAGAACAGTATTACCGACCTCGGCAAGCTCGAGCGCGAGCTGTCGATCGTGCGCCAGCAGGCCTGCGCGCGCGACAACGAGGAGCTCGAACTGGGCGTGCGCTGCATCGCCGCCGGCATCTACGACGATTCGGGCAAGCTGGTGGCGGGCTTGTCGCTGTCCGCGCCGGCCGATCGACTGCAGGATGCCTGGCTCGGCCAGATCAGCCATACCGCGCTGACCATCTCCGAGGCGCTCGGCTACCGGCCGCCGAAGGAACTCGACGGCGCGGCGCTCGCCAAGTCGATCTGACGCACGGATCGCGGCACCATGCAAAAAGCCCCGCATTCGCGGGGCTTTTTGTTGGGAAGCGCAGCCGGCCTCGATGCGGGCCGGCAAACGGCGATCAGGTACCGCCCGCGCCCGTGTTCGCCGCGGTCAGGCGCTCGCCGCCGCCGGCGTCGAGCCAGTTGCGCACGCGCGACGCGTCGGCCACGCGCGAATACTTGCCGAAGGAATCGAGCAGCACCATCACGATCGGGCGGCCATGGATGGTGGTCTGCATCACCAGGCACTCGCCCGCCTCGTTGATGAAGCCGGTCTTCTGCAGGCCGATGTCCCAGGACGGATTGCGCACCAGCGCATTGGTGCTGTTGTAGACCAGCGAGCGCTTGCCGGTGAACACCGTGTAGGTGCGATCGGTCGAGAAACGACGGATCAGCGGGTACTGGTAGGCCGCGTCGATCATCTTGACCAGGTCGCGCGCGCTCGACACGTTCAAACTCGTCAGACCCGTCGAGTTCTCGAAGTGCGTGTCGGTCATGCCCAGCGATTTCGCCTTCGCGTTCATCGCCGCGATGAACGCCGGGCGCCCGCCCGGGTAGTAGCGCGACAATGCCGCCGCCGCGCGGTTCTCCGATGCCATCAGCGCGATGTGCAGCATGTCTTCCCGCGACAGGACCGACCCCACGGACAGTCGCGAGCCGGTGCCCTTCTCGTAATCGCGATCCTCGTCGGTGACGGCGATCTGCTCGTCGAGCGAGGCCTTCGAATCGAGCACGACCATCGCGGTCATCAGCTTGGAGATCGAGGCGATCGGCACCACCGCGCGCGAGTTCTTGTCGAACAGCGGTTCCGAGTTGTTCTGGTCGACCACGTAGGCGACGCTGGAACGCAGCGCGAGCGCATCGGGCGTGTCGTGCAGGCCGAAGGCCTGGCCGACCGAAGGCTGGCGCGGCTGGAACGCCACGCGCCGCACGGCGCCGTGATGACGGCCCGGCACGGCGGCCAGCGTCACGCGCTTGCGGCCCTTGCGCGGCGTCTCGGCGGCCACCTTGGCGGTTTTCTTTTCCGCGACGACGGCGCGCTTCTTGCCCTTCGCGCTGGCGACGGGCTTGGCGGCCTTCTTCGAGGACTGGGTGGTCTTGGCGGTCGCGGCCAGGGCATCGGCAGGCACGACGGCGGCCGACGCGACGAGCACCGACACGGCGACGGACACCGCGGTGCCGAGTGCCGCGCCGTGCATCATCTTCAACGGCGAGAATAAGGAGGCTTTCATTGGGGTCTGGACAAAGCGGCGGGAGGTTTCCGCAAGTGTAGTAAAACCTGAAAAAATAAGCAATTTGAGGCACTTACCGGTTTTCGTTAAACCGGATTGTAAGAGTGGATTGCCTCGGGGCAATCACCCTCCCGTTTCCATCGAAAAATTCGATGACGCTACCTCGCGGTCCGGCATCGGCCGGATAAGCGTGATAACGGCGCCGTCGCGACGAATCGCAGCGGGAAAAACCAGTAAACGACCTGCGAAGCGGAAAAAAATGCCGGCGGCGCGACTCGCCCGAGGCAGATGAGCGTCGCGCGCGAACGGCGTTTTTCGACCGGAATGCATGACAAACGTTCCACGGTCCGATTCGGTTTACGTGATTTCACCGCGGTAAACCCGCGCAAACCAGGCGATCACCCCCTTCCGACATGTCCCCATATGGTGCATATGCACAAGGCATTGATGACGCCGGCGTGACAGTCGCGGCAAGGAAACCGATTCCAGTCGGAATGATCCAAGCCATTGTTTTTCCGTAAAAATGATGTCATTGTGCATTGCACAAAAAGCGCTTGACATCCGCTTCGGACGCCCTAAAATGGGAACCGTTGTTGCGATGCACCAACGCATTGCGCCAGACATCGCATACCGTTCGTGCCTTGAAGTTGAGCCTCTCACTCACTTAACTCACACGACCGCCGTCAGACCGGCGTTCGTCAATCAGGAGCCAGACCATGTCCCTGCTGACCCCGGAGCAAATCGCCGCCGCCCAGAAAGCCCACCTCGAGAGCCTGTTCGGTCTCACCAGCAAGGCCTTCGAAAGCGTCGAGAAGCTGATCGAACTGAACGTGCAAGTCGTGAAGTCGACGCTCGCGGAAAGCCAGGAAAACGTGCAGCGCGCGCTGTCGGTGAAGGATGCGCAGGAACTGCTCGCCCTGCAGGCCAGCTTTGCCCAGCCACTCGCCGAAAAGGCCCTCGCCTACGGCCGTCACCTGTACGACATCGCTTCGTCGACCCAGGCCGAATTCGCCAAGGTTGCCGAATCGCAATATGAAGAGCAGAACCGCAAGGTCCAGGCGCTCGTCGACAACGTCGCGAAGAACGCCCCGGCCGGTTCGGAAACGGCTGTCGCCGCGCTGAAGTCGGCCATCAACGCCGCCAACACGACCTACGAAACGGTCCAGAAGGCCACCAAGCAGGCCGTCGAGATCGCCGAGTCGAACTTCAACGCCGCCGCTGCCGTGGCCACCAAGGCTGCCAGCGCCGCCGCATCGCGTCGCGCGAACACCGCCAAGCCGGCCTGAGGCATCACCAGGCCCGACGGCAGCCGCCAGGCTGCCGTCACGAAAAAAGCCGCGCATTGCGCGGCTTTTTTCATTCTGCGCCGGCGCTTCCCGCCCCCTCGCACGCGCCCGCCCCTCCACACCAACGAAAACGGCCCCGCCCGGACAAGCCGGAACGGGGCCGTGAGCCATGCGCGCGACCGGCGCCGACAGGCACCGGCCAAGGCATGACCTCTTACTTCTTCTTGCGCACGGGCGGCAGGTCGGTACAGACGCCTTCGTACAGCTCGGCGGCCATCCCGACCGATTCGCCGAGCGTCGGGTGCGGGTGGATGGTCTTGCCGATGTCCTCGGCATCCGCGCCCATCTCGACGGCCAGGCAGACCTCGCTGATCAGGTCGCCCGCATTCAGGCCGACGATGCCGCCGCCGATCACGCGATGGGTTTCCTCGTCGAAGATCAGCTTGGTGAAGCCCTCGTCGCGACCGTTCGCGATCGCGCGACCCGATGCCACCCAGGGGAACACGGCCTTGCCGTACTTGATCCCCTCGGCCTTGCACTGGTCCTCGGTCTTGCCGGCCCAGGCCACTTCCGGATCGGTGAAGGCCACCGACGGGATCTGCAGCGCGTCGAAGTAGGCCTTCTCGCCATGTGCCGCCTCGGCCGCGACGTGGCCTTCATGCACGGCCTTGTGCGCGAGCATCGGCTGGCCGACGATATCGCCGATCGCGAAGATGTGCGGCACGTTGGTGCGCATCTGCTTGTCGACCTCGATGAAGCCGCGATCGGTGACCGCCACGCCCGCCTTGTCGGCGCCGATCTTCTTGCCGTTCGGGCTGCGGCCCACCGCCACCAGCACCAGGTCGTAGCGCTGCGCGTCCGCCGGGGCCTTCTCGCCCTCGAACTTCACGTAGATGCCGTCTTCCTTCGCCTCGGCGCCCACCGTCTTGGTCTTGAGCATCACGTTGCCGAAACGCTTGGCATTGTGCTTTTCCCAGACCTTAACCAGATCGCGGTCCGCGCCCATCATCAGGCCGTCCATCATCTCGACCACGTCGATCTCGGCGCCCAGCGACGAGTAGACGGTCGCCATTTCCAGGCCGATGATGCCGCCGCCGATCACCAGCATGCGCTTGGGCAACTGGCGCAGTTCCAGCGCGCCGGTCGAGTCGATCACGCGCGGATCGTCCGGCATGAAGGGCAGCTTCACGGCTTGCGAGCCGGCCGCGATGATGGCCTGCTTGAACTTGACGACCTTCTTGCCGCCCTCGACCTGCACTTCCAGGTGATTCGGATCGACGAAGCTGCCGACACCGGTCACCACCTCGACCTTGCGCGCCTTGGCCATGCCGGCCAGGCCCGTGGTCAGCTGCTTGACCACGCCCGACTTGAAGTCGCGCAGCTTGTCGAGATCGATCTCTGGCTTGCCGAAGGAGATGCCGTGATGCGCGAGCGCGGCCGCCTCGTCGAGCACCAGCGCGGTATGCAGCAGCGCCTTCGACGGGATGCAGCCGACGTTCAGGCACACGCCGCCGAGCACCGAATACCGCTCGACCAGCACCGTCTTCATGCCGAGGTCGGCGGCGCGGAACGCGGCCGAATAGCCGCCGGGGCCCGAGCCGAGCACCAGCATGTCGCATTCGATATCGGCGCTGCCCGAATAGCTGCCGGCCTGCGGCGCGGCAGCCGGCGCGGCCTTCTCGGCCGGCTTTTCGGCCGCTTTCTCGGCGGGCTTGGCAGCCGGCGCTTCCGGCGCCTTTTCCGCCGGCTTCGCGGCGTCCGCGCTGCCTTCCAGCACCACGATCAGCGTGCCTTCCGACACGTTGTCGCCCACCTTGACCTTCACTTCCTTGACCACGCCGGCTTCCGAGCTCGGCACGTCCATGGTGGCCTTGTCCGACTCGAGCGTGACGAGCGACTGCTCCTTCTCGACCGTGTCGCCCGCCTTCACCAGCACCTCGATGACGGGAATTTCCTTGAAATCGCCGATATCCGGCACTTTGACTTCGATGAGACTCATGAACTGTCCCCTACTTGTTTGGGCTACCTACCGCCGGTCGAACCACGCATCCGCGAACACGCGCGCGGCGCCGCCGGCAAGGCGGACGTCGCGCGCGCCGTGCCGGCCGCGCGGC
>NZ_VWWK01000163.1:0-15369 GCF_011753035.1 Burkholderia sp. Ax-1720
CGGCGCATGCGCCAGCAAGGCCGCCAGGTCGCGCCGCCCTGCCCACGTCGCCACGGCCACCAGCTGCCGGCGGATCGTGCCGAGCAGGCCGCGCGCCGAACGACCGTCGCCCAGGCGCGTGCCCAGATAGCGCTCGGCCGCGCCGCGCACCGACATGCCCTCGTACCAGGCGCGCAGCATCGCGAGTTCGTCGGCATCGGGGAAGCTGGCGGGCGCAGCCCGGCGGGCAGCGTCGCCGGGTGAGTTCGAATCGGCGGGGTTCGGCGGGGACGGCAGGCGGGAAGTCATGCGCGCGAGTGTGACACGAAATGAGCCGGGCCCGCGCGGGATCGACGAGTTCGCGCAGCGAGGCGGATTTGGAACAGTCGTCATATGACATATCCGCCCGACTCGCGGCCGTCCGAAGCGCGTGACTCGACCGCTTCGCATCACGAGACATCAATTCCTCCGGAAGACAATCGCACGCCGCGCGCTTCTTACAATCGATTACCTGCCCCCTGACGTCCGATGACTCATCGACGGCAAAGGGCGCGTGTACTTCCGTTCACACGATCCGGAGAAGCATTCATGTCGGTTGGCATCCAGAACAACTACGCGGTGAATTCGACGGCGTATCCGAGCGGCTCCGGCGCCGCCGATGACAGCGGCAGCGCGAACAGCCTGCAGCAGTCGATCATGCAGCTGATCCAGCAGATGCTGATCGAGCTGATGCAGATGCTGCAGGATCCGAACGGCAACGGTGCATCGTCCGGCGGCGGTGGTGGAGGCGCAAACGGTGGCACAAGCGGTGGCGGCGGTGCGCCGGCGATGCCTTCGATGGGTGGCGGTGGCGGAGGCGGCAGCGGCATGCCCGTGGCTGGCGCGCTCGGCAGCGGCGGCCAGGGCGGCGTCGGCACGCCCGCCTCGACGGGCGGCGGCGCATCGGCCAGCGGTGTCGCGGCGAGCTCCGGCCCGGCGCCCGGCAACGGCCCCGGCGCCGTCAACCTGAACGGCTTTGGCAGCCTGCAGTTGCCGAGCGGCAGCAACGGCCATGTCGACACGGTCGGCGCCGGCCAGCTCAAGAACTACGACAGCGACTTCTTCAAGCACAACGGCGACGGCTCGCTGACCTTCAGCGTGCCGCCGGGCGGCGGCGCCCACACCGCGCACTCGAACTTCCCGCGCTCCGAGCTGGCCGAGGGCAGTTCGTGGAAGATGGGCGACGGCAAGTCCACGCTGAGCGCGACGCTCTCGGTCGACAAGCTGCCGCCGAACGGCGACGTGGTGATCGGCCAGATCCACCAGCGCGTGGACAGCGGCAAGCCGCGCCCGCCCGTCGAGCTGCATTACGACAAGGGCAATATCGTCGCCAGCATCATGGATTCGAATTCGCTGAGCGCCGGCCGCCACGACGTGGTGATCGCCAAGGACGTGAAGCCCGGCGAGAAGTTCTCGTACAGCATGAGCATGGAGCCGAACGGCGAGCTGAACATCTCGGCGGCCGGCCAGAGCAAGACCGTCAAGATGGACCCGAGCTTCGACAACGCCAACCTCTACTTCAAGGCCGGCAACTACTGCCAGGATCCGGCCGGCGGCAGCCAGGTGAGCTTCAACGGGCTCGATATCGACCATCAGCATTGAGCCGGCGGGCGGGTTCGAACCCCGCCCCCCTCGCCTTCGGCTAGACGCCGTGCCGCTCGCGCAGCCGCCGCGAGGCCTCCACCAGCACGCGCAGCTTGGCCTCGGCGATCCGGCCGCTGTTCACCGGCGCATCGGCGAAGGTCGCGAAGCCGCAATCGGGATTGAATAGCACGCGCTGGGCACCGAACAGCGCGATCGCCGTTTCGGCCTTGCCCAGCACCTCGTCGAGCGATTCGACATGCGCGTGCTTCTGGTTGCAGAGGCCCACCCCGATGCGCTGGTGATCGGGCAGGCGCCGCAGCACCGCCATCTCGCCCGCGCGCGGCGTGCAGAGTTCGAGGAACAGCGTGCCGACCTCGAGCGCGGCCAGCGTCTCCACCAGCGGCGCGTAATCGCCCGTCATCGCCTTGCTCTCGTCGGTGCTCCAGTTGCCGCGGCACATGTGCATCGCCAGCCGTTCCGCCGGAAAGCCCCGCACCACCGCGTTGAGCAGCTCGCGCGCGAAGGCCAGCTCGGCGCGCGGATCGCCCTTCTCCGACAAGGCGCCGCACATGAAGCTGCGCTGGCCGGTGACGCCGGCATACACCACCTCCGACAACACCGGCTCGTCGAACTGCACCAGCGCCGCGCCGTTGGCGAGCAGCGCCGCCAGCTCCTCGCGCAGCACCCGCACCACGTCCGCCGCGAGCGCCTCGCGGCTGGCGTAGGCGCGGTCCGACACGCATTCGAGCCACATGGTGCGCGTCAGCAGATAGGGGCCGGGCAAGGCGATCTTGGCGGGACGATCGCTCAGCTCGCGCAGGCTCGTCAGCTCGTGCACGGCCAGCGGCCGGCTGCGCCCGAGCGGGCCGAACACGGCCGGATGGCGCACTTCGCCGGCCGGCACGTCGAGCGCGCGCAGCTCCTGCTCGAAGGCGAGCGGATCGTCGACATAGGGCAGCAGGTCGGTCAGCGGTATCAACTGGCAGTTGTCGAGCCGGCTGCCGACGAAGCTCGCGTAGCTGTCGCGCCGCTGCTCGCCGTCCGTGACGACATCGACGCCGGCACGCAGTTGCGCGGCCAGCGCGAGCTGCACGGCATCGTCGGCGCTGGCCTCGAAGGCCGCGTCGTCGAGCCGGCCCTCGAGATGCTCGTGCAGCGCCTGCAGCATCCAGCGCGGCCGCGGCCAACTGCCGATGCCCATCACCGACAAGGGCGCGATGGACGGCGCCGCGCTTGGCGCCGGCAGCGAGGCGGGGATGCTGACCGGCACGATCGCGATCGGCGCGCGCGGCGACGGTTCGCGTTGCGCGTCGCGAGCCGGCGAGGATGGCGCTGCCGCATGCGCCACCTGCCCCGCCCCGGCCGCAAACGCGCCCTTGCTGACCAGGAAACTGCGCAGCCTGCCCTGCCGCGTCCATGACACCAGCTGGTTGCCCGTCATGCGGCACCAGGCCGGCAGGTCGCCCTCGACCGAGGTTTCGGTCGAGCGGATCTCCAGCAACTGGCCGCGTTCGAGCGGGTCGATATGCTTGCGGATCAGCAGCAACAAGCCGTTGCCGCAATCGAGATCGCCGCCGTCGAAGCTGACGGCCGGCGCGTGGGTGTGACGCTCGCTGGCTTCCATCGCGTGCAATCCGGATCGATGGGCCGCGCCGGCGCGAATCGCCGGCGCACCCGGGGTCGCGCGGGAAACCTCAGTAGCTGAGGCTCGGGCAGGCCTCGCCCATGAATTCCACCAGCATCGCGCCGCCGACGATCTTCGCACCGGGGATCAACCGGTCCTCGTCGAGCGCGCGCTTCTTGAAACAGGGCGAGCAGACGTAGATCTTGCCGCCCGCCTCGACGAAGCTCGTCATCAGCTCCTTGAGCGGCGCGAAGCCGGGCTCGTGGATATCGTCGGCATAACCGGCCTGCGAGAGCCGCGTGCCCTCGATGTTGAGGAACACGACCGCTTCCTTCTCGCTGGCGATCGCCGCGTTGGCGACCACGAAGGCGACCGTCGCGCGGTCGGTATCGTCCTTGGCACGAGTCAGACTGACTACGAATTTTCCAGACACGATAGGCTCCTGCGGATGCACGTCGATGGAGAAACCGGGCGCGACCGGCGGCGCTCAGGCGCTGGCGCCGGCCGGCTTCGCCCGGATGAAGAACACGCCCTGCTCCGGGTCGGCCTGCAGCAGCCGGTGCCCGGTGATGCGGCAGTATGACGGAATATCCTCGATCGCCCCGCGATCGCGCGCCGTCAGGCGGATAACCTGCCCCGGCATGTCGCGCAGGCGCACGCGCAGCTTCAGCAGCAGTTCCCCGCAGCCGATCTCGCCGGCATCCCAGGCCACGTCGTAGTCCATCATGCTGGTGTCGCCGCCTCCTGCGTCGGGCTCGGGCGGCGGGAGTGCCGCCCGTGGCTATCGTAGCGGGCCGGGGCGGGAATGCAATCGTGAAATTCCCCGGCCCTAGTAGCGGCTGGGCGGATCGATCTCGACAGATTCGAATTCGATGTAAAGCGCGATGTCGGGCCCGACACGTACGACGGCGATAGGTTTGGGCGAGATTGGCTTGGCCCAGGGGTAGACGCGGTCGAGCGTTGCGCGAGCGTTCCTGTATTCGATTCGAGCTTGTTCGTCATTGAGATCGAAGTCCATTTCCTCGAGCGGAAACGGTACGCGTAACGCACGCTCCATGCGACTCGCTAGCGAATCCTTGAGCAAGGTACAAATCTCGATCGCCTGCGCGTCCTCGTCGTATGCGATCACGACACAACGCGACTGCCGTCGTTCAGACATTCGGAAAGCTCCGCCGTACAT
This sequence comes from Burkholderia sp. Ax-1720, assembly GCF_011753035.1. Taxonomy (NCBI): domain Bacteria; kingdom Pseudomonadati; phylum Pseudomonadota; class Betaproteobacteria; order Burkholderiales; family Burkholderiaceae; genus Burkholderia; species Burkholderia sp. Ax-1720. The sequence continues at coordinate 4,407 of NZ_VWWK01000163.1, forward strand.
GGGCAAACATCCTTGCCGGCAAGCGGCAGACAAACAGCACTACCGTTTTCCCGAACCCTGGATTCACGATGACAAAAGACATGTGCTGCACGCTTGTTGATTCGTGCAGGCACTGTGTCAGAGCTTGAAAAGCCACCGCTTGTGATTCATCAAGCGCCAGCCATCGGATCAAATATGTCGACGCTCAGATAACTTTTCTTATCTCAACGACACGGTCGAACCACCAAACTCGCCCATCGCCAATCGCGCCGATCACCGAGCCACTCGCAAACCCCTCACGCCCCGATCGTGAACACCGTGCGCGTGCGGCTATCCGCCTTCGCCCAAACCTCGCCGAGCTGCGCGAGCGGCACCGCCCGCGTGTCGATCCTCAGCCCCGCGCGCGGCGCGATATCGAGCACCATGCGCAGCGCCTCCAGCAACATCGGCATCGGCACGCTGCCCATGCCGCTGCCCATCAGCGTGATCGCGGTGGAGCGCAGCACCGCCGCCGGCAAGGAGATCTCGCCGCCGCCGATCGCGCCGATCTGCACGTAGCGCAGCGCGGCCAGGTCCGGCAGCGCGCGCGCCGCCGCGCCCAGCAGCGCATGCGCGCTCGGCCCCCAGAGATAGTCGAGCACGATGTCAACGCCACCCGCGAACTGCTCGCGCAGCGCCTCGCCGAGCGTCTCGTCCTGGCCCAGCGGCACCAGCACGTCGGCGCCCAGCGCCGACAGTTCGCCCAGCGCGGTGGCGTCGCGGCCGGTGGCGATCACCTTGCCCGCGCCGAGGTACTTGGCGATCTGCACCGCCAGCCGCCCCGACGAGCCCGTCGCGCCGTTGACCAGCACCGTCTCGCCGAATTCGAGCCGCGCGCGCTCCTTCAGCGCGGCCCACGAGGACATCGCGGGAATCGCCAGCGCGGCGGCCGTCACGTCATCGAGCGCGTCGGGCAGCGGCAGGCAATGCGCGTCGCTCACCAGGGTGCGCTCGGCCATCGCGCCGTGCGGCGCGACCGGGCCGAAGAAATAGACACGTCGTCCGTCGGCGTCGACGCCCGTGCCGTCGACCCCGGCGACGAAGGGCAGGCCCTGCCCCGCGGTATCCGAGGTGTAATGCACGCCGGCCGCGCGCGAGCGCGTGACGTGGCTCAGCGCCGAGGCGGCGACGCGGATCTCGCGACAGCCGGCGCTCGCGCGCGGCGCCTCGAAGTCGCCATACTCGGGCGCCTTGCCGGCCGTTTTCACGATTGCTGCTTTCATGGGGAATTCCTCCGTTCGTTCCGGACCGCGCCGGATGCGGCACCGACCCAGTTTGCTTCAATGCGCTTCAGTTGGCTTCAGTTGGCCTCGACCCAGGCGCGCAGCGCCGGATCGCGAATCTCGAGCACCTCGAACAGGCCCAGCGCGCGCAGCGCCGGCAGCGCGGCGAGGATGTCGGCGCGCGCCTCGGCACGTTCCGCCCCGCTCGCATCCGGCGTGCCCAGCACGCGCGCGTTGGCCAGGAACGCGCCGACGGTGCCCTTGCGCACCGTCACGCCAGCCAGCTTGGTTTCGTTTTGCTCGTCGGGCAACAATTGTTCGGCTCGCATCGGGTTTCTCCTGTCTGATCGCTGCGGATCTGGTCATCGATGAAAGGCAGTTTATCGAGATACAATCGGCCGAGCTCCGGTATGGAAGCCAATCGATACGGAATTTCGGCCATGCGTGATCCCCTGCTCCCCCCACCTCTCGTACTCGAATCGGGCGGACCGTTAGTTGCGGCTGCGGAGTTGACGCAATCCGTGGCGCGGGAGACCGAGGCGCATCGGCATGCGCGCGGCCAGTTGGTGGGTGCGCTGAGCGGGCTGCTGTCGGTCGGGCTGGAAGCGCAGCAGTGGGTCGTGCCGGCCACGCACGCGATCTGGGTGCCGCCCCATCACATGCATTCGCTGCGCTCCTACGGGCCGTTCTCGGGCTGGAGCGTGTTCGTCCAGGAGGCGGCCTGCGCGGCCCTGCCGGCCGCGCCGCGCGCGATCCGCACCAACCCGCTGCTGCGCGAGGCGGTGCGACGCGCGGCGACCTGGTCGGGCGGCTCGCTCGGCCACGACGAGATCCGCATCGCGGAATTGATCCTGGCCGAGATCGCGGCCTCGCCGGCGCAGGCGCTGGGCCTGCCCCGGCCGCTCGACACGCGCCTGGCGAGGATCGCCGATGCGCTCGCGGCCGACCTGTCGGACACGCGCCGCGCCGAGGACTGGGCGCAATGGGGCGGCATCGCGCCGCGCACGCTGAGCCGGCGCTTCCTGGAGGAAACCGGCATGAGCTTCGCGCAGTGGCGCCAGCAGGCGCGCGTGCTGCGCGCGCTGGAACGGCTCGCGGTGGGCACCCCGGTCACCACCATCGCGCTCGAGCTCGGCTACGACAATGTCAGCGCCTTCATCGAGATGTTCCGTCGCGTGCTGGGCGTCACGCCGGGGAAATACGCGGCGGAGTTGCCGCCGCTGGCCGCGGCCGATTGAGCCGCAGGTATCGAGCGCGCCTGCGGCCCGAGCTCCCCGTCACGCAATCACGACAAGAACCCGCGCTTCGCTCGCCTCCTGCCCACCTGTCACCCACTCGGCTCACGCCATTCGGGCGCGACTTACGGTCGCCCTGAACCGTTATGAGATGCATGGATTGTTACGATCACGCAGCGATTGGCAACGATCGTTTCAAAATATCGTCAAACAAGAAATATTTAACTTGTTCGAACGAGATTCCCTTCATGAAGATTCTCAATGGAGTGAGACATGAGCAGCAAGAAGCTGAAGGTGATGCAGGCCCGTCGCGACGCCATCCTCGCCGCCGTCCGCCAACAGCCCGGCGTCACCACCAAGGAGCTGGCCGACATCATCGGCACCCATGACGTGAAGCCGGTCTCGAACGCGATGTGGCGGCTGCTGCGCAGCGGCAACATCCTGTCCGAGCAGGTCACGCGCGACGGCGCGCACATGAACGCCTACTACTTGCCCGAGCAGATCGACGGCGATTCGGTCGAGCGCGTGAACCAGAAGCTGGTCGACGCCAGCGACGTGGTTCCCGTCAAGCGCGCCGCGCTTCCGGCGGGCAGCGTCTTCGAGCTGGCGCGCAAGCAGAAGCGCAAGACAAACCCGCCGACTCGATCGTCCGGCAAACCCGCCCCCGCATCCGCCAACCTGCCCGTCGACGCCGCGCCCGCCCCCACGCCCCATCCCGCCATCGATCCCTTCACCTGCGCCATCGCCAGCGACGGCAGCCTGGTCCTGATGCGCGCCGGGCGTATCGAACTGGCGCTCTCGGATGCGGACACGGCAATCCTCCAGCGCTACCTGGTGAAGCGCATCGCGGCCAATACGCTGCTGGGCGACATGGCCGGCTGAGCCGATCGCCGAATCGCATCCCGACCCTCGAACCCCGTCTTCCGGCGCCCTCGCGGCGCCCCCTCAAAACTCCTGCCGCGTCGGCCGGAACACCACCTCGTTGATGTCGACGTCCTCCGGCGCCCCGATCACGTAGGCCAGCAGGTTCGCGAAGGAATCGGCCGGCAGCGCGATGCCGTAGAACTCGCGCACCGCGGCGGCGATATCGGGCTCGGTGATGCTGTCGGGCAGTTCGGTGTCGATCGCGCCCGGCGAGATCACCGTGGTGCGAATGCCGTAAGGCTTCACCTCCTGGCGCAAACCCTCCGACAGCATCCTCACCGCCGCCTTGGTCGCCGCGTACACGGCGCTGCCCGGGCGCACCTTGTGCGCGGCCACCGAGGCGACGTTGATCAGGTGCCCCGCCTTCTGCGCCTGCATGTGCGGCAGCGCGGCAGCGATGCCGTACAGCACGCCCTTCAGGTTCACGTCGATCATGCGATCCCAGTCGTCGATACGAGCGCGCTCCAGCGGCGAATGCGGCATCAGCCCCGCGTTGTTGACCAGCACGTCGACGCGGCCGAAGCTGGCGACCGCCGTATCGACCAGGCGTTGCACATCCTCGCGGCGCGTCACGTCGGTGGCCACCGCCAGCGCCTCGGCGCCTTGCGCCTCGAGCGCCGCGACCAGCGCATCGAGCCGTTCGATGCGGCGGGCGCCGAGCACCACGCGCGCGCCGTCGGCGGCGAGCCGGCGCGCGGCCGCCTCGCCCAGGCCGCTGCTGGCGCCGGTGATGACCACGACCTTGTTCTCGATCTGGATGGGTTGGGACATGTTCGATTCTCCGGTGGAACGGGCACGGGCGGCCCGGGTGGAACGTCAGCCGGGAAATCTAGCAAAGGGGGGAGGCGCGCGTGAAGACGCCGGCACCGCACAAGACGGTGAAAACGCCTCAACAATCGGGACAGGCAGGACGGGCAAGGCACCGATGCACCTCACGCGCCGTCGAACCCGGAAGATCCTCGCCGGGCGGCAAGCAGGATGCCTGCGCTCGGCGCTTGCGACGCGGCCGGGGAAAACGGGCGGCGCGCCAGTCGGCGACTTCGCGAAACAAGGCATGAATTCCTGTCGGTCCGTCGGCGATACGCCGGAATCCGGCAATCTGTCCGGCGCCCTGCCTGTCATTTCCAGTCGTCATCATGCCGCCGTCCCGCCCCGGTCTGAATCTGCGCATGCCCGTTCGGTCAGCCGATAGCGGCTCGTCCTCCGAGAGTCCACTCACGACGCCGGATGCGGGGCATCGCGCGCCGCCGCGCAGCAGGTCGAACTCACCGGGCTTGCCTGGGATACCGGCCGCGTTTTCGCACCGCCGCGGCGACGCAGCCGTCTCGGCGCTCACGCGAGGCGCGGCGCGAGGCAGTGCCTCGCCACCCGGCTCGCCAGCCTCCGCCGCGGCGGGACCGCAACGCACGCCGGCCAGCCGGCTGCCTCGTTTCGAGTCGTCGGAAGTGGGCGGCATCGTCCATGAGAATGCCTACAGCGTGGCGCCGCGACATGTGCCGCTCGTCACCTCGAACCTGGTCACCTGCCGCGCGCTGGCGATTTCCGGCGGCGATGCCCACTACCTCGGGCACATCTTCGAATGGCCAAGCCACGAAGGCGCGCATACGACCGAGTCGATGAGCGCGCTGCTCGATGGCGCGGCCGGCGCGTTGGGCATGGCGCCGGGTCAACTGGCCAATTGCCGGGTCGCCGTCGTCAGCGGCTCGGAACCCTGCGACGAGATCGATGGTCCGCTGCACCAGGCCCTGCGCGGGCTCGGCGTGACGGCTGAATGGCACGACGCGCACGGCACCGAGGGGGGCGTGCACGCCGTGGTCCACGAAGGCCGCGTGCAGATCGGGCACGACGCGATGACCGAGACGGCCGCGGCGGAAAAACGAAGCGGCAGACTCTAGTCGCGCGCGGCTCGGCTGCCCCGGAACCGGCCGGTGCGGGCCCGGCCGCCTTGGCGTGCCGGCGCGCGCCAGCCCGAATCAGCGCCCCGCGCGTTCCTGCGCAGCGCGTCGAGGATCTGCCGCTCCAGCGCCAGGTAGTCGCCGCCGAAGTGGTGATCGCCGCCGGTCTTGATGACCTGGGCGCCGCTGCCGGCCAGCGCCGGGCACAGCGTGTCCTGCTCGGTCGCGCCGTAGAAGCACTGCACCTGCTTGAGCGGCAGCTTGTTGAACTCCGGCCGCACCTGCAGGGCCTGGTCGCTGGCCGGCATGCCGAGCCAGCCCGTCACGCGGATCTGGAAGTCGGCCGAGGGCGCGAAACCGAGCAGCGAGATTACCGAAACCTTGTCCTTGAGCGGCTGCGCCAGGCGGTTGTAGGCGAACGGCATCACGTCGGCGCCGAACGAATAGCCGATCAGCGCGACATGCGAGGCGTGCCAGCGCGCCAGGTAGGTCTGCATCACGCGCGCCAGGTCGTGGCTGGTCTGGGCCGGCGTCTTCTCGCTCCAGAAGTAACGCAGGCTGTCCCAGCCGACCACCGACACGCCGTCCTTCTGCAGCGCCTCGGCGATGGTCTTGTCGAGATCGCGCCAGCCGCCGTCGCCCGAGATCACGATCGCCAGCAGGCCCTCGCCGGCGGCCATGCCGCCCGGCCTGGCGGGCAACTCGACCAGCGGCAGGTCGGACACGTCGAGCTCGTCGGCGCTGCCGTCGCGCAGATGCGGCGCGAGCAGCGACACCAGGCGCGCGGCGTCGCCCGTCGCGGCGCTGTCGACGAAGCCCGGCGTCTTGCGGCGGCTCACGGTCGGGTCCGGCGGGCACATCCTGAAGCGCGCGTCGAGCGTGGCGGCAGGCGCCACCGTCACCGCGCCCGAGATGGTGTTCTCCGGCGCCTGCGCCAGCACCTGGCGCGCCAGCGCGCCGCCCTGGCCGATGCCGGCCACGATCGGCGCGAAGTAGCGCGAGGTCTTCAACTGCCGTTCGAGCTGGTGGCTGACCGCCTCGGCGTCGCCCACCAGTTGATGGCAGCTTTCCTTGTCCTTGGCGAGATTCGCGGCATAGCGCGCGGTATCGACGCCGACCGTCAGCGCGCCGGCCTTGGCCAGCGCCTCGGCGGTGGCCTGGTCGGCCGCGCTCCAGCCGCCCGCCGCCGAATACAGCACCACGAAACCATGCACGTCGCCCTCGGGCCGCACCACGGTCACCTCGCCGTAGCGCCCGCCGGGCATCCGGCCCATCCTGCCGACCAGGGTGGCCGGCTGCGAGGCGGCGCTCGCCGCCGTGGCCTTGCCGGCGAGCTTGCCGCCCGCCTTGCCCGATTCCGCCGCACCGGCGCCCGCGATCTGCACCAGCATCATGCCGGCGGCCACCGCCGCCCGGCCCCAACCATTCCACTTCATGAACGCCGACCTCCTGCCAGCAAGGACAGATCGGCCAGCGTGACGAACACGCCGACCGAACCGGAAGCCGCCAGATAACGCGGCTCCCATTGCGGCTCGAACTTGCTCTTGAAGGCGCGCAAGCCGCGGAAATTGTAGAAACGCCCGCCGAAGCGCCAGACGATGCGGCCCAGGCGGTGCCAGAGCGAGGACATCGGCGCCGAGCCCATGCCCGAGAACGGCGCCATGCCGAGGCTCAGGCGCCGGAAGCCGGCCTCCTTCAGGTGCAGGGCGAGCTGCGTGAACAGGTACTCCATCGCGTAGGGCGAGGCCTCGGGCACGTGGCGCATCACGCCCACCGTCGCGTCGGTATTGAGATCGGTGGTCATGAAGGTGACGAAGGCCACCGGCTCGTCGTCCTGGCGCACCAGCATCACCGACTGGGTGGCTAGGTAGCCGTCGTGGAAGGCGGCGATCGAGAAGCTCTTCTCGCGCGCGTCGCGGCTGTCGAGCCAGTCGTCGGAGATCTCGCGCAACAGCGGCAGCATCCCGGGCACCGCCTGCGGCGGGATCACCTCGACCGACATCGCGTCGCGATCGGCGCGCCGCAGCGCGTAGCGCAGGTGCGAGCGGTTCGAGCCCTTCAGGTCGAAACGGTCGAGCGCGATGTGCGCCTCCTCGCCGAGCTTGACCAGGGTGAGGCCGGCGTCGAGATAGAGCGGCAGCGCCTCGGCGCGCACCTGGTAGAAGGCCGCGCGCCCGCCGTGCGCGTGCGCGCGCAGGATGAAGTCGTTGATCAGGCCGGCCCATTCGTCGCGCGGGCCAACCGGATCGTAGAGCGCGGCCCAGGTGCGGCCGTGCTTGGCGTACATCAGGAAGGCCTCGCGCGAGGGCGAGAACAGGAAGCTCTTGTCGCCCATCAGCGCCAGGCCCACGTCGCTGCGGTCCTGGGCGCGGATGATGCGCGCCGCGTCGGCCAGGTCCTGCGGCTCGGGCATCACAAAGCGGCCGGCGGCCGGGCGCAGCAGTTGCCAGAGCGAGGCCATCGCGGCGAACACACCGGCCGCGAGGGTGGCGCGCAGCGCCCGCGAGGCGCGCTCGTCGAACGCGAAGGTCGACCAGATCTCGCGCGTGTAGGGCACGTCGCGGAACGCGAACAGCAACACCCAGACGGCCAGCATCAGCACCAGCGCGACCGACATGAACCAGCCGATCGTGAAGGGCTCGGCGAACAGCGAGGAATGGCGGTTGAAGCGGCGCCGCGACACCAGCAGCAGCACCAGCAGCGCGACCAGCACGCCGGCCTCGACGAAGGCCAGGCCCTTGGAGAAGGACAGCGCGAGGCTCGCCAGCGTGAGGCCCAGCGCCATCCACCAGGCCGCGTCGAGGCGGCGCAGCAGGCCGCGCGCGACGAACAGCAGCGACACGCCGAGCACGCTGCAGAGCACCTGCGAGCCTTCCATCACCCACAGCGGCACGACGTTGCGCAGCACCGCGATGCGCTGCCAGAAGGCCGGCGTGGCGCCCGAGATCACCAGCATGCCGCCCACCGCGAAGGTGACCAGCCCGAGGAACAGCGGCGCGAGCTGCGAGACCTGGGCGGCCTGGGCCGACACGAAGCGATGGCCGATCGCGCGCCCCTCGAACACGGTCAGCAGCCCGGCCGACAGCACCAGCGGCACGCCGAAATAGATCGCGCGATAGGCGATCAGGGCGGCCAGCATCGAGGTGGGCGGCACCGCGCTGCCGAGCGTGAAGGCCATCGCCGCCTCGAACACGCCGATCCCGCCCGGCGTATGGCCGATCATGCCGAGCAGCAGCGCGCCCGAGTAGACGGTGATGAAGGTGACGAAGCCGATATGGCCATGCGGCAGCAGCGACCACAGCGCGAGGCCGGCGGCCACCACGTCGATCACCGCGAACAGCAGTTGGCCGAGCAGGTCGCGGCGCGCCGGGATGTCGAAGGAGAGCCAGCGCCAGCGCGAGCGGATCTCGCGCGGGGCCTTGCCGCAGAGCGCCACCAGCGCGGCCAGCAGCACCAGCACCAGCGCGCCGCCGGCGCGCAGCCAGCCGGGCCCGACCGGCAGCATCGCGGCCAGCGCCGTCGAGCCGCCCAGCATGCCGAGCGCCGTCATGCCGACGATGCCCAGCGCCAGGGTGGTGCCCATGAAGACGGTCATGCGGCCGATCTGGGCGGCGCTCACGCCCGAGGCGCCGTACACGCGCACCCGCACCGCGCCGCCGGTCAGCGCGCCGAAGCCGGTGGCGTTGCCCAGCGCGGTGCCGGCGATGGTGCCGATCCACAGCGGAATGCGCGGCACCGAGGCGCCGACGTAGCGCAGCCCGATCGCGTCGCGCGCGACCAGGGCCACGTAGCTGAGCGCGGTGGCGCCGAGCGCGCCGGCCCATTCGCCGAGCGTGAGGTGGCGCAGGTTGCGGATCACCGACTTGTAGTCGACGGTCTCCGACAGGTGCTGGAACACGAACAGCAAGGCGATGCCGATGCCGAGCGCGAGCAGCGGCGACATGAGGCGGTCGAGCCGCAAGGTCTGGCGAACGCGCGCGAAAGCCTGCGCCGCGCGCCGCGGTAAATCACTTGAAGACATGAAATCTGAGGATCAGGCTGGAACCTGTCGCGAGTTTGACGCTACCGTCGTTACCATCGTGTTGCGGCCGCGCCCCGAACGCGGACTTCGCTTGCCGTGATGGCCGGCCAGGCCGGTATCAGGGCCCGGCAGTCTACCGGAGCGACATTACAAAATGGTTCGCCGCAGCCGCCAGGCTTCTGACGATGCCCCGAAAAGCCGCTTCGGCACGCGCGAACCCCATCGCACGTCTGTCGTCAGGAGATTGCGCATGATACTGGAAAAGCGCCGCGAAAAACCTCGCGGCAACTACGTAAAGGCAAGCCCCTAGCGGGTTTTCACGGAACCAGCGAAATGGCCGGCGGCAGCAACGGCGGCGTTTCGGGTTCCGAACCATCCAGGGATTCGCAGGAATCCGAAGCGCAAGCGTTTGCGGCATCGAGCTTACTGAAATATTTCGAATAATCGACATCGGCATTTCAATCCACGCGCCCTGCAGGGATATTCGAAAGCCGCGGGTTCGCCGGGCGCGCAGCCGCCCGCTCAGCGCAGATAGAGCACGCCGTCGCCCACCTGCAGATGGGCCGATACCGGATCCTCGCGATGCACGGCGATCAGGTTCAGCCCGGCCGGCACGCAGCGATAGCCGAATTCGGCCAGGAAACCCTCCACCAGCGCCGCGTCGGTCTTCAGCACCTCGACCGTCAGCATCGGGCGGCAGCGCCGCAGCGTGTCGCGCGCGCCGGTCAGCGCCTCCATCTCCATGCCCTCGATGTCGAGCTTGATCAGGTCGACGCGCGGCAGCGCCAGCGAATCGACGCTGATCATCGGCACCGTGCTGCCCACCGCGGTGTCGTAGGAGATCGGCTGCCCGATGAACTCGCCGTTCTCGCGCGGACGCAGCTCGAGGCTGCCGAAGCTGGCATGCGAGAGGTAGTCGGGCTGCGGCACCGAGAGCTCGCCGCAACGCTCGCCGAGCGCGGCCAGCTTGGCGCGCGCGTTCAGGCAGTTGTTCAGCACCAGGTTGCCGGCCAGCGCGTAGAACACCACCTCCTGCGCCTCGAAGCTCAGCACCCGGCCCCAGCCGTGCATGTGGCGCGCCCATTCGATGGTATGCACGCCGATGTTCGCGCCGCCGTCGATCGCCACCACGCCGTCGCCGTGCAGCTCGTGGCGGCGCGTCAGCATGGCCAGCGTGAAGCCGACCTCGCTGGTGTCGAAGCAGCCGTTCTGCAGCAACTGGTGGCCGACGCCGTAGTCGTCGCCGGTCTCGGTGGTGTTGTGATCGTGGCGGTTCACGATCATCGTGCCGTGGTTGGTCGCGGCAAGCATGAACGCGACCGGGCGTTGCGGAAAGCTCATGATGGCGCCTCGCAATCGAATGCTTTGTTCTTGGCAGGCCCGGCACATGGCCAGGCGCGATACACGGGTCCGGTGCGCGGATTGTCACGCACAATCGCGCCGCCTGAACAGCGGGTGTTTGCGGATCACGCCACAGTGGCCGATTCGCCGCCGAACCTCGTCGATCGGCCGCAAAACCAGGCCCGGCGGGCGATACGGGGCGCGCGGCCGGCACCAGAGGCACCCCGCGCGGGGGTGTAACGCGCGTAACGATCTGTGACGCGGGAAGCGCCCCGCCGGCCCGGGCAGCCCCGCGCCGCGCGGCTC
>NZ_VWWK01000164.1:0-15357 GCF_011753035.1 Burkholderia sp. Ax-1720
GCCGGCCGCGCGCGCGGCCGCGGTCAGGATCGCCTCGAGCCGCGCCGCGTCGCGCAGCCGCGCGGGCTCGATGCCGTCGAGGTCGGCCAGCACGTGCGAACCCTGGGCGGGCGTCGATACCGGCCTCATTTGTGCGATCCGTAGGAGGAGTAGCCGCTGCGTGCCGAGGTGCTGCCGTAGCCGCCGTAACCGCTGCCGATATGGCTCTCGTGGCCGGCGCAGCTGAACATCAGCACCATCAGCGTCGCGTAGATGCCGTACAGCAGATGCTTCATCGTTGCCCGCCTCCGTTACCGGCGAACGCGCGCCAGATCCATTCCGGTACCCACAGCATCACCACGCCGAGGATCACCACCACCATGCCGGCGTCGAAGGCCAGCAGGACCGGCAGGTTCACCACGCAGAGGATCACGCTGAAGATCATCGGCAACGGCGCGAAGCTGGACTTGCCGGTGCCTTGCGCGGCGCGCTGCTGGCGCTGGGCGGCCGCGCCCGGCACGCTCGCGGCCAGCGAGGGCAGCTTGAAGCGCTCGGCGAGCTTGGCCGCGGTGAGCCGCGAGGCGCGCGACCAGACCAGCTCGTTCGGGCTGGTCTCGAGCGTGAGCTTGTTGCGCTGCCAACTGTAGTCGGCGATCTCGGTGATGTCGCCCACCCGCGCCTGCCAGTTGAAGGCGCCCACCACGTAGGTGATCTCGGAGCGATAGCGCTCGCGCTGCCGGTAGCGCTTGCCGTCGAGCGAGACCGCGTCCTCGTCTTCGATGGCAGGCCAGTTGTCGAGCACGCTCACGCGCTCCCAGCCGGCATCGCTGTGCACCAGCCACAGGAAGCCGCGCCTGGGATGCATCAGCAGGTATTCGTCCCAGCTTTCCTCGTCGCCGGGCACGCGGCAGCGCAGCATGCCGATCACCGTGTAGCTCAGGCCGTCGAACACGCCGCTCGCGCCGAGCGGCAAGGCGCCTTCCTGCTCGGCCAGCTTGCGCGCCTTCGAGAACACGATCTGCTGCTCGGGCGTGCAGTGGATGCCGGCGTGGCAGGAACTGCAGACCACGTAGTCGGCCAGGCCCGGCACATAGGATTGCGAAGCACCGCAGCTCGGACAGGCGAAGGCGATCATCTCGCCCTTGGGCGCGGCGGTGGCCGCCACCCTCTCCGGATCGCGCAGCCCCGTCAGCGCGAGGCGATCGAGTTCGAGCGCCTCGCCGACATACAGCTCGGGGCGCCCGCCGTTGCGCTCCGCCTCGGCATAGTCGAGCGTGGCGAAGGCCGAGCCGCTGCGCAGGTCGGCCACGCGCGCGGCCCAGCCCGCGTCGACGCGAAACGGCAGCTCGCCCTCGCCGCCAGTGCAGCGCGCGGTACGCAGGTCGGATACCAGGTAGCGCCGGCCGGCCAGTTCCTGGGGCTGGCCCGGCGCGAGCGAGGAGAAGGCGGGCCAGGCGCCGCCGGGCAGCGCCTCGTCCTGGCGCACCGTCACCGTGTACTGGCCCGAGGCTTCCGAGAGCCAGCCGAAGCCGCCGTCGTCGAAGGCGACATACCACTCGCTCCAGAAGCCGGCTTCATAGTCGAGCCGGATCCGGCCCAGCAGCGTGAAGGCCCGCTCGCCGAAGCGGCCCGCCGCGCCGATCTGCAGCAGGGAGTCGTCGTCGAGCACGGCGGCCAGCTCGCCGATCCGCTCGACCGCCTCGCCGCGCCGCAGCAGGGTGCTGCGGCAGAACCCGCAGACGGCCATCACGGCCGCCGGCGAGCGCATCTCGACCGGCGCGCCGCATTGGGGGCACGTGGTGTTGAACATCGGGCGGGCTTATTGCGTCAGTTTCGCGAGGATCTCGGCCTTCGCGCGCGCGTATTCGTCCTCGGTCACCAGGCCCTTGTCGAGCAGCGTCTTCAGTTGCTGCAGGCGCTCGACGTAGTCGGTGGCGGGTGCCGCGGCCGGTGCGGGGGCAGGCGCCGCCGGCTGGCCCGGCTGCGCCGCCGCAGGTGCAGATCCAGGTGCCGCCACCGGCGCCTGCGCCGGGTTGAGCCCGCCCGCCATGGCCTGGCCGATCGCCGCGCCGGCCGCGAGGTTCGCGCCCACCCCGGCCAGCCCGCCGGCATTCTGCGCGGCGAGCGGAATCGCCTGCGCGGCCTGGTACTGCGTGTAGCGCGCCAGGTCGCCCGTCATGCCGATGCTGATGCGCGTGTCGAGCGCCTTCTGCAGTTCGGGCGGCAGCGACACGCTCTCCACCGCGAAGGCGTCGAGCGCCACGCCGTAGCGCGCGAAGGTCGGCACCAGCGCCTCGGCGATCCGATGCGAGAGCAGCGACTGGTTCGCGGCCATGTCGACGAAGGGCACGTCGGCGTTGCCGAAGGCGGTGCTCATCGCGGTCACCACCAGGTTGCGCAACTGCTGCTCGAGATCGTCGACCGTGTATTCGCCGCGCGTGCCGCTGATCTCGCGATGGAACACGGTGACGTCGGCGATCCGGTACGAGTAGATGCCGAAGGCGCGCACCTGCACGAAGCCGAAGTCGCGATCGCGGATCGTCACCGGCTGCGGGGTGCCCCAGCGGCGGCCGAGCTGCAGCCGCGTGCTGAAGAAATAGACGTCGGACTTGAAGGGCGACTCGAACAGCTTGTCCCAGTTGCGCAGCGAGGTGAGCACCGGCAGCGTGCTGGTGCTCAGCTTGTAGAGGCCCGGGCCGAACAGGTCGGCGATACGGCCTTCGTTGACGAACAGGGCCGCCTGCGATTCGCGCACGGTGAGCTGGCCGCCGTACTGGATCTCGTTGTCCTGCATCGGATAGCGCCAGGCGAGCATGCCGTCGCCCGACTCGGTCCACTGGATGACGTCGACGAACTGCTTGCGAATGAAAGAGCCGATACCCATCGTAGTCTCCGTGCGCCGCGTCAGGTCAGGCAGGCGGCATTGATGATCCCGACCACCAGCGAGGCGCTGCCCATCAGGCCGCCCATCGCCGCGTTGCGGTCCTCGATCGCGTGGTTCATGCCGGGCAGGATGCGCGTGAGCACCACGTAGGTGAGCAGTTGCACGAGCATCGCGCCGATCGCCCACAGCACCACCGACAGCAAGGTGGAATTGTGGGCGATGCTGGAGGCCAGCGTCAGGCAGAAGCCGAGCAGCGCGCCGCCGAACGACAGCGTGGCCGCCACGTTGCCTTCGCGGATCAGCGCCAGTTCGTCGAACGGCGTGGCCTTCAGGTACACTGCCGCGAACACGAAAATCAGCGCGAAGGCCGACAGTAAATGCACTGCATAAGAAATGGCGCCGTTCATTCTAATTTCACCCGCGTCCTGTACCCGGTTCGTGGCTGCCCAACGGAAATCCGCGCCAGTATAGCCAGATCGCGCAAGGCTGCACAGCGGCCCCGCCCTGCCCCCCGCCATGCATAAACGCGCGCTCGTCCTGTCGGTGCTGGTGCTTGCCTCCTGCGGGCTCGGCTACGAACTGATCAGCAGCGCGCTGTCGAGCTACCTGCTCGGCGATTCGATCCTGCAGTTCTCCTCGGTGATCGGCTGCTACCTGTTCGCGATGGGGATCGGCTCCTGGCTGGCGAAGTTCGTCGAGGACGACGACGTGCTCGACCGCTTCGTCGACATCGAGCTGCTGGTGGGGCTGATCGGCGGCCTGTCGGCCGCCTTCCTGTTCGTGGTGTTCGGCTGGCTGGCGGCGCCGTTCCGCGCCGCGCTCTACGTGCTGGTGCTGGTGCTCGGCGTGCTGATCGGCATGGAGATCCCGCTGGTGATGCGCGCCTTCCAGCAGCGCCGCCAGGCGTTTCGCGACACCGTCAGCGAGGTGCTCAGCTTCGACTATCTCGGCTCGCTGGCGGTCTCCCTGCTGTTCCCGCTGGTGCTGGCGCCGCGCCTGGGCCTGCTGCGCACCAGCTTTCTGTTCGGCATCCTCAACGCGCTGGTGGCGGTCTGGACCACCCACCTGTTCCGCGCCGAGATCAGCCGCGTGCCGCTCAAGCTGATGCGCGCCGCGCTGGTGATCGGCCTGCTCGTGGCCGGCTTCGCGCTGTCGGGCACCATCACGCGCTGGTCCGAGCACGGCGTGTACGGCGACGAAACCGTCTACGCCGAAACCACGCCCTACCAGCGCATCGTCATCACGCAATGGCGCGACGACCTGCGGCTCTACCTGAACGGCAACCTGCAATTCTCCTCGCGCGACGAGCACCGCTATCACGAAGCCCTGATCCACCCCGTGCTCGACGCCCTGCCCTGGGCGCGCCATGTGCTGGTGCTCGGCGGCGGCGACGGCCTGGCGGTGCGCGAGATCCTCAAGCATCGCGGCATCGAGAGCGTGACCCTGGTCGATCTCGACCCGGCCATGACGCGGCTGTTCTCGACCGCCTCGCGGCTAGTCGCGCTGAACCAGGGCTCGCTGAAGGACCCGCGCGTGCGCGTGATCAACGACGACGCGGTGCGCTGGCTCGAATCGAACAGCCAGGTCTACGACGCGATCGTGGTGGACTTCCCCGATCCGACCAACTTCGGCATCGGCCGGCTGTTCTCGGTGCCGGTCTACCGGCTGCTGGCGCGGCATCTCTCCGAGAACGGCTACGCGGTGATCCAGTCGACCTCGCCCTACTTCGCGCCGCACGCGTTCTGGACCATCGACGCGACGCTGCGCGAGGCCGGCCTGCATACCTGGCCGTATCACTGCTACGTGCCCTCGTTCGGCGACTGGGGTTTCCTGATCGCCGGCAAGCGCGGCGACTACACGGTGCCCGCGCGCTTCTCGGTGCCCACGCGCTGGCTCGACGCGCGCACCGCGGCCGAGATGTTCCACTTCCCGGCCGACATGCCGGCCCTGCCGATGTCGCCCAACGAGCTGAACGACCAGCCGCTGGTGCGCCGCTTCGACGACGACTGGAAGCACGTGCTGCGCTGATGGACCGCCGACGCTTCCTGCTCGCCTCCGCCTCGCTGTCGCTGGCCAGTTGCGGCCGCAGCGGCTGGTTCGAGACCACGCCCGCGCTCGACTATCCCGGCATGCGCGAGGGCCACGCGCTGCGCGACCACCACGCGCTGCCGCCACCGCAAGGCGAGATCCGCGTCGACGTCGCGATCCTCGGCGCCGGCGCGGCGGGCCTGTCCTGCGCCTGGCAACTGGCGCGCGCCGGCCATCGCGACTTCCTGCTGCTGGGCGGCCCCGAGTTCGGCGGCAACGCGGCGGGCGGGCGCTTCGGCGAGCTCGGCTATCCGAAGGGCGCGCACTACCTGCCGCTGCCCTCGATGGAATCCACCCACCTGCGCGAGATGCTGGCCGACCTCGGCGTGATCGAGGCCGATCCGTTCACGGCGCGGCCGCGCTTCGACGAACGCATCCTGGTGCACGCGCCCGACGAGCGGCTGCTGATCGGCGGTCAATGGCAGGACGGGCTGGCGCCGACCCTCGGCATCGGCGCCGGGGAACTCGCGCAGCAGGCGCGCTTCTTCGCCTATGTCGATTCGCTGCGCGAGGCGCGCGGCCGCGACGGGCGCAAGCTGTTCTGCATCCCGCTGGCCGAATCCTCGACCGATCCGCCATGGCGCGCGCTCGACACGCTCACCTTCCGCCAATGGCTGCGCGAGCAGGGCTACACCGCGCCCTCGCTGCTCTGGTACCTGAACTACTGCTGCCGCGACGACTACGGCGCCGGCTTCGAGCAGGTCTCGGCCTGGGCCGGCCTGCACTACTTCGCCGCGCGCGGCGGCCATGCCGCCAATGCCGGCGACGGCGCGGTGCTGACCTGGCCCGACGGGCTGCATGCGATGGTCGACAAGCTGGTGGCCTCGACCCATGCGCGCCTGGGCAGGGAGGATTGGATCGGCGAGGGTTTCGCGGTGCGCGCGAGCCCCGGCGCGAACGGCGTCGAGGTGCTGTGCGCGCGGCTCGGCGCCGACGGCAAGCTCGCTAGCTTCACGCTCAAGGCGCGCCGCATGGTCTGCGCGATGCCGCTGTTCGTCGCCGCGCATGTATTCCCGCTGGCCGCCCACGGCTTCGAGCCGGCGCGCGACCTGCCGCCCCGCGCGCCCTGGCTGGTGTCGAACTTCCTGCTCGACGGCATGCCGGCGGAAGCGCCCGGCGAGGTGCTGGCCTGGGACAACGTGGTGTATCGCGGCGAGGGGCTGGGCTACGTGGTGTCCACGCATCAGCTGATCCGGCTTTCGCCGCCGCGCCGCTCGGTGTTCTCGGCCTACACGGCGCTCGACACGCCGCGCACGCCCGACCAGACGCGCCGCTGGCTGGCCGCCGCCTCGCCGTCCGAGCTGCGCGAGCAGGCCGCCGTCGACCTGCGCATCGCTTACGGACGCGAGCTGTGGCGTCACGCCAGCGCGCTGGAGATCACCGTGCGCGGCCACGCGATGGCCACGCCCGAGGTCGGCTTCCTGTCGCGGCCCGGCATCCTCGCGTTGCGCGAGGCCGACGGGCCGGTAGTGTTCGCGCACAGCGACCTGTCGGGGCTGTCGCTGTTCGAGGAAGCCTCCTACTGGGGAATGCGCGCGGCCGATCGCGTGCTGGCCTGAACCGGCCCGCGTCGGCAACGCGCCCCGCGTTCAGCGCGCCGGGCTTTCCAGCCAGTGCAGGCTGAACAGTTGCGCCTCGTCGGTCCACACCTTGCGCGGCACGTAGCCGGCACGCTCGGCCATCTCGCGGAAGCCGTCGAGCGTGAACTTGCGCGAATTCTCGGTGTGGATCGTCTCGTCCTCGGCGAACTCGAAGGCCTGGCCGCCGACCTTCACGGTCTGCGCGCGCAGGCTGACCAGGTGCATCTCGATGCGCTGCAGCCGGCTGTCGTAGAACGCGCGATGACGCCAGGCGTCGAGATCGAAGTCGGCGCCCAGCTCGGCATTGGCGCGCGCCAGCAGGTTCAGGTTGAAGGCCGCCGTCACGCCGGCCGCGTCGTTGTAGGCGCGCTCCAGCACCGCCGTGTCCTTCACCAGGTCGACGCCGATCAGCAGGCCGCCGCCGGCCAGCAGCGCGGCGGTGCGGCCCAGGAAGGTATCGGCCTCGCGGTTCGAGAAATTGCCGATGGTCGAGCCGAAGAAGATGCCGATCCGTCGATCCGGCACGCGCGCGAGCTCGCGCATCGCTTCGGGCTGCAGATAATCGGCCGCCACCGGCTGCACCTCGAGCGCGGGATAGTGACGGCGCAAGGCGGCGGCCGACTCGCGCAGATAGGCCGCCGAGATGTCGACCGGCACGTAGCTGGCGGGCGGCTCGGCGGCCAGGCAGGCGTCGAGCACGAAGCGGATCTTCGACAGCGAGCCCGCGCCGAACTCGATCAGGTTCGCCTCGGCGCCGATCGCCTGCGCGATCTCGCCCGCGTGCGCCGCCAGGATCGCGTGCTCGGTGCGCGTCGGGTAGTACTCGGGCAGCTCGCAGATCCGGTCGAACAGCGCCGAGCCGGCCGCGTCGTAGAAATACTTCGGCGAGATGCTGCGCGGCCGGGTACCCAGCGCGTCGAGCAGGTCGCGCAGGAAGGGGTTCCGGGCAGGCGGGCGACTCGCGCTGTTGGGGTTCGCGCGGAACAGCTCAGAGGTCTCGTACAAGGCGTACTCCTGTGAATTGCCAGCGCGCGGCCGGCGGGAAGAAATTGCGGTAGGTCGGCCGCGCATGGCCCGGCGGCGTGGCCAGGCTGCTGCCGCGCAGCACCTGCTGCCCGACCATGAACTTGCCGTTGTATTCCGAGGCGATGCCCGGCAGCGGCCGGAAGCCCGGATACGGGTCGTAGGACGAGCGCGTCCATTGCCAGACGTGGTCGAGCATCTGCGCGATGCCGGGCAGCGCGCAGGCCGCCTCCCATTCGAACTCGGTCGGCAGCCGCGCGCCGGCCCATTCGGCATAGGCGGCCGCCTCGAAGAAGCTCAGGTGCGCCACCGGCGCGTCGGGATCGAGCGGCTGCAGGCCGTCGAGGCCGAAACCGAGCCAGCCGGGCAGGCCGGCGCCGGGATCGTGCGCGTCACGCGCGAGGCCGAGCGCGCCGGCCTCGCGCGACTGCCAGTAGGCCGGCGCGCACCAGCCCTCGCGCTGCACCGCGGCCCAGCCGTCGGACAGCCACAGCGCCGCGGTGGTGTAGCCGCCGTCTGCGATGAAGGCCGCGTAGTCGCGGTTGCTCACCAGGCGATCGGCGATCTCGAAGGGCCGCAGCAGCGCCTGGTGGCGCGGGCCCTCGTTGTCGAAGGCGAAGCCGCTGCCGTCATGGCCGATCTCGACGATCCCGCCCGCGTGCGCCAGCCAGCGCGCCTCGCCCGCCGGGCCGGCCGGCATGCGCGGCGCGGCGCCGTCGTCGCGATAGGCGGGCAGCAGCGGATTCACCGAGAAGGCATGCAGGATGTCGGTCAGCAGCAGCTCCTGGTGCTGCTGCTCGTGGTTGAGCCCGAGCGTGATCTCGGGCGCGATCTCCACCAGCAGCGGCAGGTCCGCGCCGCGCACCAGCTCGAGCAGGGCCGCTTCCACGTGATGACGATAGGCCAGCACGTCCTCCAGCGAGGGCCGCGACAGCATCCCGCGCCGCGGGCGCGCATGACGCGGCCCGAGCGCCTCGTAGTAGGAGTTGAAGAGGTAGGCGTAACGCTCGTCGAAGGGGGTGTAGCCAGGCGCGTGACGCGCCAGGATCACGGTCTCGAAGAACCAGGTGGTATGCGCGAGATGCCACTTGGTGGGGCTCGCGTCGGGCATCGACTGCAGGACCTGGTCCTCGGGGCTCAGCGGGCTCGCGAGCTCGAGGCTATGGCGCCGCACCGCGGCGATCTCCCGTTCCAGGGTCGACGCGAGCGTGCGCGCCGTCAGTTCGTTCTTGGTCATCGGTCGGATTCCGGGAGTGGCGGCCGGCCCGCGGTGGCGGACCGGCCCATGGATGTCACCAGCAAGCGTCCGCCCGCCGGGGCCCGCGCCACGGCGGCGGATGGTGCGCAAGGCCGCCCGGGCGCGAGGCGCGCGGGCGGGCGGGTCGGCACGCGGATCATGCGTTCCCCAAGTTCGTTGGAAACGCGGCCGCGGTTACAGTGCCTTGGCGGATTGGATCAGGCGGCGATCTCGATGGCGTCGACGCGCTCGGGATAGAACGCGAAATGGCCGGCGATCGAGGCGACCGCCTCGTGCGGCGATTCGTAGGACCAGATCGCGTTCTCGCCGCGCGGGCCGAGCGCGGGAATCGAGTAGTAGCTGGCCTCGCCCTTGTAGGGGCAATAGCTGGTGTGGCTGCTGCGCACCACGCGCGTGACGTCGATATCGGCGCGCGGGATGTACTGCACGGGCGGATAGCTGGCCTCGCGCAGCGTCAGCGCGCCGTGCGTGTCGGCCAGCGGCGCGCCGTCGGCCAGCACGCGGACATGGGCGCCGGTGGGCGCGATCGTAATCGGATGATCCGGGCCGGGAACCCGGACGGGGCGATCGGATGACGAGGACATGGGGTCGCTCCTTCAGCGTTCATCGCGCTTGAATATTCCGGCATCGTACGTCGATTTCATGACATGCGTACGAGGCCGGCACCAACCCGGGCCGCCGGCCCGCGCACGGCGCGCCGGGCAGGGCCGGCAAGGGCTGGCGCGGCCGCTCGCGCGATACGGAAATGCGAGCAGCTTCGGCCAGCCGCGGCCGGGCTTGTGTCCCGCCGCAGGTTCCATGCCCGCAACCGGGGCCGGATGGTGGCACGGCGACTGCCGCCCGGGCCGCGCGATCCGCCCGGCCTCGGGCAATCTTTACCAAAAACGTGACAAAAACATTAAATAAAACTGCCTCGATGCCCATATGATGGCGTCCGTCACCATACCAACCGCGAAACGCGCTATCGATCGCCACTGAGAGGCCGGTCGGCAAGGCGCATCGCCATTCCGACCGAGACCGCCATGCCCCGTCCCATCCTTGCCCAGATCCGCCCCGCCGCGGTCCGCCACAATCTCGCGGTGATCCGCCGACGCGCCGCCAGTTCGCGCGTGTGGGCCGTGGTCAAGGCGAACGCCTACGGCCATGGCATCGAGCGGATCTATCCGGGGCTGGCCGAGGCCGACGGCATCGCCCTGCTCGACCTGGACGAGGCGGTGCGCGTGCGCGAGCTGGGCTGGACCCGGCCGGTGCTGCTGCTGGAAGGCCTGTTCGAGCCCGCCGATGTCGCGATCGCGGATCGCTACCGGCTCAGCGTCGCGGTGCATGCCCCGGAACAGCTCGACATGCTGGCCGCCGCGCGCCCGACGCGCCCGATCGACATCCAGCTCAAGATGAATTCCGGCATGAACCGGCTGGGCTTTCGCCCCGACGTCTATCGCGAGGCCTGGCAGCGCGCCTCGGCGATGCCGGCGGTGGGCCGCATCGCGCTGATGATGCACTTCGCCAATGCCGACGAAGGCCAGGCCGACTGGCAGATGCAGGTGTTCGACGCGGCCACCCAGGGCCTGCCCGGCGAACGCACGCTGTCGAACTCGGCCGGCGTGCTCTGGCATCCGGCCGCGCACCGCGACTGGGTGCGCCCCGGCACCATCCTCTACGGCGCCTCGCCGACCGGCGTGGCGCGCGACATCGCCGACACCGGGCTGCTGCCCTCGATGACGCTGAGCAGCCGGCTGATCGGCATCCAGACCATCGAGGCCAACGAGACGGTCGGCTACGGCCGGCGCTTCGCCGCCTCCAGCGCGATGCGGGTGGGCGTGGTGGCCTGCGGCTATGCCGACGGTTATCCGCGCCACGCGCCCACCGGCACGCCGATCGTGGTCGACGGGGTGCGCACGCGGGTGGTCGGCCGCGTCTCGATGGACATGCTGACGGTCGATCTCACGCCCTGCCCGAACGCGCGTATCGGCTCGCCGGTCGAGCTGTGGGGCAACCAGGTGCATGTCGACGAGGTGGCCGAGGCCGCCAGCACGATCGGCTACGAGCTGATCTGCGCGATCGCGCGGCGCGTGCCGGTGGAGGTCGAGCCGCTGGTCGATGCCGAGCCGCTCGAACGGCCGGCGCTGCGCACCGGCAGCTACGGGCGCTGATCCGGCGTCGCTGCATTCCCGGCGGGCGCGGGCTCGCGCTCGAGCCATCCCGGCGGGCGCGGGCAACAGGCCAGCCGGCAGCGCCTGCCTCGCGCGCGCCGCCGGCCTCGATCTCAGGCTTCGCCCGATCGGCCCCAGCGTGCCGGCCGCTTCTCCAGGAACGCGTCGATCCCCTCCTCCACGTCGGGCTCCATCATGTTGTCGGCCATCACCGCGGCCGCATGGCGATAGGCTTCGTCGAGCGGCAGCTCGCGCTGGCGATGGAACATCGCCTTGCCATGACGCACGGCGGCCGGCGACTTCGCCACGATGCTGGCCGCCAGGCGCGCCACCGCCGCATCGAGCGCGTCGGCCGGCACCGCCTCGTTGACCAGCCCCCAGTCGCGCGCCGTGCTCGCGTCGATGAAGCGCCCGCTGACCAGCATCTCGAAGGCGCGCTTGGCCGAGACGTTGCGCGACAGCGCCACGGCCGGCGTCGAGCAGAACAGCCCGACCTCGATGCCGGAGACGGCGAAGCGCGCCGTATCGGCCGCCACCGCCAGGTCGCAAGCCGCCACCAGCTGGCAGCCGGCCGCCGTGGCCACGCCCTGCACGCGCGCGATCACCGGCACCGGCAGGCCGCGGATCGCCTGCATCAGGGCGCTGCAGCGCGTGAACAGTTCGAGGTAGTCGCGGCGGGCCGTGGCCGAGCCGCGGCGCGCGCGCATCTCGCGCAGGTCGTGGCCGCCGCAGAAGGCGCGGCCCTCGGCGGCCAGCACCACACAGCGCAGCCGCGTATCGCCGGCCAGCGAGTCGAAGGCGCGGCCGAGCTCGGCGAGCATCGCATCCGACAAGGCGTTGGCCTGGGCCGGCCGGTTCAGGCGCAAGGTGGTCACGCCCTGGGCGTCCTCGCGCAATACATGGGGTTCGTCGTCGCCTGCTGGGGAATGCATGTCGCCCTCCTGGCTGCCTCGATGTTTTCGTATTTTTCAATGGGGCGTCGCGCGCACGCGACGGTCCTGCGCGCCACCTTACACCGCTTCGGACCGGTCCGAGCCGCCTCGGCGCCTGTCGCCGCGCGCCCTGCCGCGATCGGAGCCGCGCCGCGTCTGGCGCCGACGCCGACGCCGCGTTTCATGCCTCGCGACCGCGTCGAAAATACTGTATATTCATACAGCACTCGACTCGCCGGCGGCCGGTAAAAATCGCCTGCCGGGCAGTGTGTCCATGAGACAATCGCTCGTTGGCCGAAGCTCGCCGCGCAGTGCAATCGCGCGTGGCACCGGCCGACACGGAACGCGCCGCCATGGCGGCAGGTTCCGGTGCCACACGGAGAATACATAGTGAAACTGGTTGGATGCGGGTTGCTGTTGCTGGCGGTCACGTCGCCGGCATTCGCGGGCGACCACTACGTCGAAATCTGGAATCCGCCCGAAGCACGCGGCGGTGCCCACCACGACATGGCGCCGGCCGTGCCGAAAGCACCGAAACAACACAAGCGCGTCGCACCGCGCCTGGTCGACGCGGGCGTGCGCCCGCCGGCCGTGGAAGCGGCCAAGCCGCTGGCAAGGTCGCACGCGGCCACGCCCGATACACCGCGCGCCGCCCCGGGCACGCCCGAGATCCCGCGCCTGTTCACGCCGGACGGCAACGTGCTGCGGGTCGGCACGCCGGCCGCCGCGGGCGTCACCATCCTGCGCTGACGGAAGCCCCCGCCGATGGAAGCCGAAACCTACAAGGGCTACCAGATCTGGGGCCATGCGATCCTCCAGCAGGAGGAGATCATGCAGCCCGATCGTTATGCGGCCAGCGGCACCATCACGCGCAACAACCGGCTGGTCGACGCCTCGAGCGTGCTCGGCGTGTTCGATACCGAGGATGCCGCGCGCTTCGCCGGGCTCGAATGGGCGCGTGCCTGGGTCGACAGCCACGGCTGATTGAACCGCCGCGTCCTTCCCTTGCCGTAGCACGTGCATGGCCTGATCCGGCCAACCATCCTTTCCAGGCAATTCCCCTCGCTCGACACCTCGTCGCCGGTTCGTGTCCACGATCGATTCGCCGGCAGCCTCATCGTCCAGCCATGAAAAAACGGGCAGCCCCGCCGAGGCGGGAGCTGCCCGTTTTGCATTCGCGAGCGCGACGCGATGCGCCGCGCCCGCGCGCTCGATCAGAAGCGGTGGATCAGGCCGACGCCCAGGCCGACCTGGCCGCGCGTGGTGGCCGGCGTGCTGTTGAAGCCGTCGCCGATCGAGGCCGTCGCCGCGATCACCTTGCCGTTCGACAGCGTGTTGCCCGAGGCGTGCTGGTAGGCCTCGACCGCGTACAGGCCGGTGCGCTTGGACAGGCTGTAGTACTGCGAGGCCGTGACCTGGTGGTAGCGGGCCGCGCTGGACACGCCGTTGGACAGCGTCGCCGCCGTGTAGCTGTAGCCGAGCCCGAAGTCCCACACGGCAACCGGCTTGAAGTGCAGCACCGCGCCGGCGGTGTTGAAGGTGGCCGTGTTGCGGAAGGTCGAGTTGGCGCCCGGGATGTACTGCACGTTCGAGTAGGAGACCGTCACGTCGAACTGCGAGGTGAACTGGTAGCCGCCCGTCACCGCCACGCGCTGCTGCGCCTGCGCCGTGATGTAGCCGTTGTTGATCGCCGACACGGCTGCCTGCGCGCCGCCGTTCGAGGTGGTCGAGTTCGGGCTCCAGGCGCCGCCGCCCGAAGCCGCGTTGTTGACGCGCTGGAACGCCGCGGCCACGCCGAGCGGGCCGTTGGTGTACTGCAGGCCCGCGCTCCAGGTCGAACCGGCGTTGACGCTGCCCGGCTGGCCGCCGAACGAGTAGGAGCCGCCGAACGTGAAGCCGTAGTACTTCGGCGACATGTAGACCAGCGAGTTGTTGGCACGGTAGCTGGTGTCGAGCGAATCGATATCGCCCGGGTGCGCGCCGAAATAGCCGGTCAGCCAGGTAGTCGGGCTCCACGGCGAGAGCAGCGTGTAGTAGGCGGTGTACTGGCGGCCGGCGGTCAGCGTACCGTACTTGGTATCGGACAGGCCGACGAAGGCCTGGCGCGTGAAGATGCCGCCGCTGAACTGCGAGGTGCCGTTGGCGGTGTTGACGCCGGCTTCCAGGGTGAACACGGCCTTGGTGCCGCCGCCCAGGTCTTCCGCGCCCTTCAGGCCGAAGCGGCTGCCCGCCCAGACGCCCGTCGACATCTTCACCGACGAATGGCCGTTGGCCGTCTGGCCCAGCGAGCCGCTGCTGTTCTGGTAGGCCAGGCCATTGTCGACGATCCCGTACAGGGTCACGCTGCTCTGGGCGTGCGCGGCCGTGGCAAGGCCGGCTGCCGTGATGGCAACCGCTACGTGCTTTTTCATTGCTTCTCCATCCTCAGGATTCTTTGGTCTCGTGTGCTACGGGCATGGGCGAGTTTCCATGCCGGCGCCATTCTGACCGAGAAGCTGACAATTCCCTACCAGTCAAAAGCGCATCGTCGGTTCGGCGCAACGCGGGAATTCACTAAACGGTGAGCGTTTGAGCGCGATGCACAAAGCGTTTTTCGTTTGATTGTCGAATCGATGAAACCGGTCCCGGCATAAACCCTGATTTACATTTCAGGCGCAAAACCCAGGTGCGTCAGGCTGGCGCTGGCGTTTGAATTGATGCGTCGCAGCAAATCAATTGCATACGATGTATTGCCCCTGCCGCCGCCGGAAACGCGAGCAGACAGACTTACAAGTCTGTTTCCGGATCGGGCGATCGGAATGTCATACGTAAGGATCGGGCGGGGCGCGCGACGAGGCAGGGGCATCGCAAGTCGCGCGGCCATCGAGGCGGGGGTCGGCCGCGAACGGCGGCCGGGAAGGATGCGCTGCCGCGCCGGATCGACACCGGCGCGGCAGCGCGGCGACGCTCAGATCACCTGGAAATGATGCGTGCCGTCACGGCCCAGTTGCTCGACCAGGCCGAACTCCCAGTCGAGATAGGCCTGCATCGCGGCGGCCGCGTTGTCGGTGCCCTCGTAGGGACGCCGGTAGCGATCGGTGCGCGGCGTGGCCAGGCGCGTCTCGCCCGCCTCGACGGGCAGGCCCGCGTCGATCCAGGCCAGCGTGCCGCCGTCGAGCACGAACACGCCGATCTCGGCCGGCAGCAGCGCGCGCAGGTCGACGGCCGCGAAGGCGGCCAGTTGCGAGGTATTGCAGGTCAGCACATAACGCCGCGCGGCCGGAATCGTCGCGAGCGCCGCGCGCAACTGCGCGCGCACCGCGTACCAGGCACCCGGCACGTGCCGCTTCACGTAGTTGGCGGGCGAGCGCCTGTCGATCGCGGCCAGCCTGGCCATCGATTACCTGGAGCTGCGCCAGGCCGACATGGATATCGACCTGCTGACCCAGCAGCGCCGCATCGACGAACGGATCCTCGAGATGAC
>NZ_VWWK01000165.1:0-15295 GCF_011753035.1 Burkholderia sp. Ax-1720
CCGCGCAACGAGCCGGCCGAGGCGCCCCGCCAGCAGCGCGAGGCGGCGCCCCAGGCGCGCGAGGCCTTCCAGCAGCAGCATGAGGTGCATGCGCCGCCGCAGCAGCGCGAGGCGCCGCGCCCGGCTGCGCAGCCTCGGCCGGCCGAGCATGCGCAACATGAGCCCGAGCAGCACGCGGCACCGCATCCGCAGGAACACGAAAGGCAGCAGCACCGCTGATCGCGTCGCCGCCCGCCAACCAAAAAAAGCTGCCGGCGCGATGCCGGCGGCTCCTTGGCTCAATCGAAATCGAACATGTCGAACAGCGAGCGTTTCTTGCGATAAGGCTGCGGGTGCCCGGAGCGAGGCTCGTCGCGCCGGTACCGATGATCGTCATGGCGCGCCTCGCGCTGCCGCTCGAATTCGCGCTCGTCGTGCCCGCGCGTGTTCGACGAGGCCGGTGCCCTGGCCTGCTCCTCGCCATCGAGCGCGATCAGCTTGTCGAGCTCGCCGCGATCGAGCCACACGCCGCGACAGCTCGGGCAGTAGTCGATCTCGATCGAGCGGCGCTCGGCGATCAGCAGGTCCGGGGTCTTGCAGACGGGGCATTTCATCTTGCTGGCTCCTTGAACGGCTTGAAGATGGAGCCAGCATAAGGATCTGGCCGATTCGAAAAAACCTGTATCCGACGAAATTCGACTGCGGTTTTTTCGAACCTTTATGCCCCGACTCAGAAATTGAACTGGTCGATATTGCCCGCATCGAAGGTGGTCGGCGGCCCGAGCACCACCTCGCCGTTCTTGCCGATGCTGCGCCGCCCCAGCTTGCCGGCCTCGAAGGATTCGCCCTCCTTGCCGCTGATGTTGCCCGAGGCGAGATTGGCGGCGGCATAGGCGGCCAGGTAGCCGAGCTGGCCCGGATCCCACAGCTGGAACGCCTTGACCGTGCCGTTCTTGACGAAGGCGCGCATCTGGTTCGGCGTGCCGAGGCCGGTCACGGCGACGCGGCCCTTGCTCGACGAGGTGGAGATATAACGCGCCGCCGCCACGATCCCCACCGAGGTGGGCGCCACGATCGCCTTCAGGTTCGGATAGGCCTGCAGCAGCCCTTGGGTCTCGACGAAGGACTTCTGGTCGTCGTCGTTGCCGTAGGCGATCTTGACCAGCTTCAGCTTCGCGTATTCGGGCTTCTTCAGTTCCTCCTGCATCCAGTGGATCCAGGTGTTCTGGTTGGTCGCGTTGGGCGTGGCCGAGAGGATCGCGAACTCGCCCTCGCCGCCGGTCAGCTTGGCCACCAGCTGGATCTGCCCGCGCCCGATGCTTTCCGCGTTGGCCTGGTTGACGAAGATCTGCCGGCCGTCGGGCGCCGTGTCGGAGTCGAAGGTCACCACCTTCACGCCTTGCGACATGGCCCGCTTCAGGTAGGGCACCAGCGCGTTGGCGTCGTTGGCGGCGATCACGATCGCGTCCTGCCGCTGGGTGGTCAGCGTGTTGATGTACTGCACCTGCGAGGACGCGCCCGCGTCCGAGGGGCCCACCACCTTGCCCTGCCCCTTCAGCTCCTTGATCGCGGCCAGGCCGCCGTCGTCGGCGATCACCTCGTAGGGGTTGTTGATCTGCTTGGGCACGAAGGCGATCTTGAGGCCCTCCTTGACGCCGGCCGCGGTGGCCGCCGGCGCGGCGAGCGCAGACAGCGCGGTAAGCGCGACCAGCAGCGCGCCGGCGGCCGCGCGCGCGGCCGGATTGGGGAATCGATGCATGCTTGTCTCCAGGTTGGGCCGAAGCGAGCGTCCGGCCGTGTTGATATGCAGGGGTTCGAGCTGCCGCGCGATGCCTGCCGCGCGGCACGAAGGGGGAGCCGCCCGGCTTCAGGACGCCCGCATGCGCCGCCGCAGCCGGCGCGCCTGCCAGGCGCCGAGCAGGTTCGGGATCAGCACCGAGGACAGCAGCAGCACGCCGGTGACGATGGTGAGCGCCTCGCTCGACACGTCCACCAGGGTCAGCGCGTTCTTCAGCACGCCGACGATCAGCAGCGACAGCAGCACGCCATACAGCGAGCCGCGCCCGCCGAAGATGCTCACGCCGCCGAACAGCACGGCCGCGATCACGGCCAGCTCGAAACCCTCGCCGTTGTCGCCGCGCGCGCTGGTGAAGCGCAGCGTGTAGACCACCCCGGCCAGCGCGCTCATCAGGCCCGACATCACGAACAGGCGCAGCTTGATGCGCGCCACGGCGATGCCCGAGAAGGTGGCGGCGGCGGGATTCGCGCCGATCGCGTAGAGGCTGCGGCCGAAGGCGCTGGCCTGCAGCAGCACCGTGAACAGCAGCGCCGCCGCCATCACGATCAGGAACGGCAGGGGCAGGAAGCTGCCGCCCAGGTTGTCCATGCCGAAGGCCGTGTAGGCGGGCGGGAAATCGGCGATCGCCTGGTCGCCGAGCAGCACGTAGGCCAGGCCGCGGAACAGCGCGAGCGTGCCGATCGTCACCGCCAGCGAGGGCAGCCGGAAGCGCACGATCACCCAGCCGTTGACGAGCCCGGCCAGGATGCCGGCCGCCAGCACCAGCGCGATCACCAGCGGCATCGGCAGGCCCAGGTGCCAGAGCACGCCCATCAGCGCGCTGGCGGCGCCCAGGATCGAGGCCACCGACAGGTCGATCTCGCCGGTCACGATGATCAGGGTCATGCTCAGCGCCATCAGCGAGATCTCGCCGATGTCGAGCAGGATGTTGGCGAGGTTCGCGCTCTCCAGGAACACCGGCGAGAGCACCCGCCCCAGCACCAGCGAGGCGGCCAGGATCAGCACCAGCAGCCCCTCCCAGCCGAGGGCCGCGCGCCGGCGCGCGGCACGGATCGGTTCAGCCATGGTCGCGTTTCCTCATCATGCGCTTGGCCACCGAGCGGGCCAGCAGCGTGTCGGCCGTCACGGCGGCGACGATCAGCGCGCCCTCGATCGCCTGTTCCCAGAACGGCGAGACATGCAGCACGGCCAGCGCGATATTGATCACGCCGAGCACCAGCGCGCCCAGCGCGGCGCCGAGGATGGTGCCCACCCCGCCGTTGATCGCCACGCTGCCCACCACCGCGGCGGCCACCACCTGCAGCTCGATGCCCTTGCCGGTGCTGGCGTCGGCGGTACCGAAGCGCGCCAGCCACAGCGCGCCGGCCAGCCCCGCCAGCGCGCCCGAGATCAGGAAGCCGGCCATCACGCGGCGCTCGACGCGGATCCCGGCCAGCCGCGCGGCCTCGGGGTTCGAGCCGATCGCGTAGTGCTCGCGGCCGGCCCGGTAGCGCTTCAGGTAGAGCGACAGGCCCGCCAGCAGCAGCGCGGTGAGCAGCACCAGCACCGGCACGCCGAGCAGCGAGCCGGTGGCCAGCCGCGAATAGGCGTCGGGCAGGTTCGAAGCGTTGATCTGGCCGCCGTGCACCCAGGCGTAGTCGGCGCCGCGCAGGATGTAGAGCATCGACAGCGTGGCGACCAGCGAGGGCACCCGCCCGAAGGCCACCAGCAGGCCGTTGAGGCCGCCGGCGGCGAGCCCGATGGCGAGGCCGGCGGCCAGCGCGAGCGGCACCGGCAACTGCGGGAAGGCCACGTAGAGGCTGCCCACGCCGTAGGCGCCCAGCCCCACCACCGAGCCGACCGACAGGTCGATATGGCGCATCAGCATCACGATCGTCATGCCGGCCGTCAGCAGGCCGACGATCGACACGTTCAGCAGCACGTCGCGCAGGTTCTGCAGATTGAGGAACTGCGGACGCGCCAGCGCGGTGCCGCCCACCAGCAACAGCAGCACCACGAACAGCGTGGTCTCGCGGCTGCGGGCGATGGCGGCGGCCAGCGCCGCGAGCGGGTGCCGGCCCGGCGCCTCGGCGCGATTCATGGCAGGGGTTCCGGTGGTCATGCGGCGCGCTCCAGGGAGGGGTCGCGCCCGCCGAGCGCGGCGCGCATGATGCGCTCCTCGTCGGCCTCGGCGCGCGGGATATCGGCGCGGATCCGCCCTTCGTGCATCACCAGCACGCGGTCGGCCATGCCCAGCACCTCCGGCAGCTCGCTGGAGATCATCAGCACCGCCATGCCCTCGCGCACCAGCTCGGCCAGCGCGGCATAGACCTCGGCCTTTGCGCCCACGTCGATGCCGCGCGTGGGTTCGTCGATGATCAGCACCGCGGGCCCGGTGGCCAGCCACTTGCCGAGCACCACCTTCTGCTGGTTGCCGCCCGACAGCGTGCCCACCGGCAGCCGCAGGTCGCCGGCCTTCAGGCGCAGCCTGGCGCCCCAGTCGGCGGCCAGCGCCAGCTCGCGCGCGGCCGATACCAGCCCGAAGCGCGCCAGGCGCCCCAGCACCGTCATCGAGGCATTGCGCGCGATGCTCAGCTCCAGCGCCAGGCCCTGCTCGCGGCGATCCTCGGGCACCATCGCCAGGCCCGCGCGCACCGCGCGGCCGGGGTCGCCCGGCGCGAGCCGTCGGCCCGCCACCACGATCTCGCCGGCATCGAGCGGATCGATGCCGAACACGGCGCGCGCCACCTCGCTGCGCCCCGCGCCCACCAGCCCGGCCAGCGCGACGATCTCGCCCGCGTGCACCTCGAAGGACACGTCCTTGAACACGCCCAGGCGCGTGAGCCCGCGCACCGCCAGGCGCACCGCGCCGCGCTCGACCTCGGCCTTCGGGTAGAAGCTGGCCAGGTCGCGACCCACCATGGTGGCGACGATGCGCGCGGTGTCCAGCTCGGCGGTGGGCGCATCCAGCACCTTGGCGCCGTCGCGCATGATGGTGACGTGCCGGCTCAGCGCGAACACTTCCTCGAGCCGGTGCGTGATGAACAGCACCGCCGCGCCGCGCTCGCAGAGCGTGCGCACGATCGCGAACAGGCGCTCGACCTCGGGCCGAGAGAGCGCCGCGGTCGGCTCGTCCATCACCAGCACGCCGGCTTCCAGCGACAGCGCCTTGGCGATCTCGATCACCTGCTGGTCGGCGATCGAGAGCCCGCGCACCGGCTGCCGCGGCTTCAGGTTCACGCCCAGCGAGGCGAGCAGCGCCGCCACCTGGCGTTCCATCGCCGCGCTGTCGATGCGCCCGAGCCGGTCCAGCGGCTGCCGCCCCATGTAGATGTTCTCGGCGATCGACAGGTCGAAGAACAGCGTGGGCTCCTGGTAGATCACCGCGATGCCGGCCTCGCGCGCCGCCGAGGGCGAGGCGAAGCGCCGGGCCACGCCGTCCACGCGCAGCTCGCCGGCATCGGGCGCGTGCACGCCGGCCAGGATCTTCACCAGGGTCGATTTGCCGGCGCCGTTCTCGCCGAGCAGCGCATGCACCTCGCCCGCGCGCAGCACCAGCTCGCCGCCGGTCAGCGCGCGCACCGCGCCGAAGGACTTGCTGGCGCCGCGCAGTTCGAGGCGCGGCGGCGGGGCCGCCTGTACCGGTGTCGCCAAGATCGTCTCCTTGTTGGTGTTGCCGATGAGGCTTGGGGCCGGCGCGGGTCGCTCGATGCGCGCGGCGCGGCCTTCGATCCGGATCCCTCAGATCCGGTAGATGCGTTCGGCGTTGGCCGCGAACAACTGCCGCCGCTCGCTCTCGCTCACGCCGCCGACGATGCGCGCATAGGCATGCCAGAGCGCCTGGTAGCCGCCGAACAGGCGATCCACCGGGAAGTTCGAGGCGAACATCGCGCGCGCCACGCCGAAGGTGTCGATCGCCTCGAGCACGTAGGGGCGCAGGCTCTCGACGCTCCAGTCGTGATCGAACATCGCGAAGCCGCTCAGCTTGACCGACACGTTCGGGCAGGCCGCCAGCTCGCGCAGCCCCTCGCGCCAGGCGCGATAGCCGGCCGGCGTATCGCGGTCGACGAACATGCCGGCGTGGTTCAGCACGATCGCGATCTCCGGATGCTCGCGCGCGAGCCGCGCCGCCTCGGGCATCTGCGAGGGATACAGCTGCAGGTCGAAGGACAGGCCGTGGCGGCCGAGCAGCGCGAACTGCCGCCGCCAGGCGGGATCGTGCAGGTAGTGGCGATCGACGTAGTTGTAGAGCGGCCTGGCGTGGACGTTGAGGATCTGGCGGATGCCGCGCGTGTTGGCGTGCCCGGCATGCGCGGCCAGGGTCGCCTCGAGGTCGGGCGCGCACAGGTCGGCCGCGGCCACGATGCCGTTCGGCAGGCCATGGCCGGCGCCTTCGCTGGCGGCCAGCGACTGCAGCCAACGCGTCTCGTCGACGGGCCGCGCCGGATCGTAGTTGGCCTCGACATGCACCACCTTCGCGATCTCGATCTCGCCGGCCTCGCGCAGCAGGTCCGCCGGCAGGTAGTCGTGCGCGAGCTCGCGCGCGTCGCCGACGAAGGAGACGCCCGGTTTCGCCAGCCACGGATAGTCGCCGCCGCCGGGCCGCCAGAAATGCACATGCGGATCGACCACTCGCATCCTCGCTCTCCTCGCGCTCAGGGCAGATGGAACATCGGTTCGAGCGGCACCTGCACGGGCGAGCCGTCGGGCCCGGTCTGCATGATGTCGGCCATGAAATCCCACCATTTGCGCATCACGGGCTCGGCCGGCAGCGTCGCCATGCGATGGCCCTCCTCGCGCGTGAGCACGGCGAACAGGTGGTCGGTGGTCTCGTCGAGAAAGATCCGGTAATCGCGGATGCCGGCCTCGCGCAGCAGCGCGGCCAGCTCGGGCCAGATCTCGCGGTGGCGGCGCGCGTATTCCTCGCGCTGCCCCGGATCGAGCTTCATCCGGAAGGCGATCGTCTCCATGATCCTGTCTGTCTCCCTCGTTGTCGTATCGGCGGGCGCTGCCTCGGCGGCGCCCCGTCCCACGGGATGCAGCGACTATAAACGGCTCGCGATAGCCAACCAATCCGTTATCATCATTGGGCGATCCAGAAAACGAATCACCTGCCCATGACCCTGCACACCACCGCGCTGTCGCTCGTCAACCGGCTCAAGTTCAAGCATCTCGCCCTGCTGGTGGCGCTCGACGATTGCCGCAACGTGCACCAGGCGGCCAGCGAGATCAACGTCGCGCAGCCCAGCGCGAGCCGCATGCTCGGCGACATCGAGGACGCCTTCGGCTTTCGCCTGTTCGACAGGAATGCGAAAGGCATGGCGCCCACCGCGCTGGGCCAGGCGGTGCTGGCCTATGCGCGGCGCGCGCTGTCGGACCTCACGCGCTTCGCCGAGGATCTCGACGTGAAGCGCCGCGGCGGCCACGGCCAGTTGACGGTGGGCGCGATCATGGGCGCCGCGCCCGACGTGCTGGCGCTGGCGGTGGCCTCGCTGAAGACGGTGCGCCCGCTGCTGAACGTGCGCATCCTCGGCGAGACCAGCGACCAGATCGTGCAACTGCTGTATCGGCGCGAGGTCGATCTCGCGCTCGGGCGCCTCACCAATGCGCTGCAGCACAACGATTTCCACTTCGAACCGATCGCCTCCGAAACCCTGGTGCTGGTCACGCGCGCCCAGCATCCGCTGGCCGCGCGCGGCGAGCTGACCCTGGCCGAGGCCGCCGAGTGGCCCTGGGTGGCGCAGCCCGTCACCAGCCCGGCGCGGGTGCTGCTGGAGAACGAATTCGCGCGGGCGCGCCTGGCCACGCCGGCCAACCTGACCGAATGCGGCTCGATCTTCGCCACCCTGCAACTGGTGGAGACTTTCGATGCGATCGCGATGCTGCCCGAATCGGTGGTGCGCGACCACGTCAAGGCCCGCCTGCTGGTGGCGCTGCCGCTCGAGATCGGCAAGCGCCTGCCCGGCTACGGCATCCTCACGCGCCGCGACGAGCCGCTGTCGGAGGCGGCCGAATACTTCGTCGGCCTGCTGCGGCGCTTCTCCGATCCCGCCGTCGACATCCCGCCCCCGGACACGCCCGTGATCGTCACTGAAGGTTGACGAACAGGCCGCCGTCCACCAGCAGGGCCGCGCCCGTCACGTAGCGCGCGCGATCCGAGGCCAGGAACACCACGCAGTCGGCCACCTCCTCCGGCGCGCCCAGGCGGCCGAGCGGAATCCGCTTCTCCATGCCGGCGCGCTTTTCCGCGTCGGCCAGGTCCTCGGCGTTGAGGTCGGTGGCGATGGTGCCCGGCATCACCGAATTGCAGCGGATCCCGTAAGGCCCCAGCGCGATCGCGCAGGACTGCATCAGCGAATGCACGCCCGCCTTGGTGGGCGTGTAGTGGGTCTGCATCCCGCCGCCCACCAGCGCGCTGATCGAGCTGGTGGCGACGATCGCGCCGCCCGTGCCCTGCTCGCGCATCTGCCGCGCCACCGCCTGGGTGACGTAGAAGGCGCCGTTCAGGTTCACGCCGACGGTGCGCTCCAGCACCGCCGGCGGCATGTCGAGGAAGGCGTGGAACGGGCAGATGCCGGCATTGCTCGCCAGCACGTCGACGCGGCCGAAGCTGCGCACCGCCTGGCGTACCAGCTCGGCGCCGGTGCCCGGCTGGGCGACGTTGCCCTCCACCGCGATGGCGCGGCGCCCGAGCCTGCCGATCTCGCCGATCACCTCGTCGACGGCCGTGCCGCGTCCGTAGGAAGCGTCGTTGTCGCCCCAGTAATTGATCACCACGTCGGCGCCCTCGCGCGCGCTCGCCAACGCGATCGCGCGGCCGATCCCGCGCGAGCCGCCCGTCACGATCACCACCTTGTCTTTCAGCAGCACCTCGCCCTCCTGGTTCCCGGTTGTGCGCAGCGCGTGGGCCGGCCACGGCACGCGGCACACGGCTCGCGCCGGCCGCCGCGCGGCGCTGCGTCCGTCGATGCGCCGCGGGCCATCGCCCCCGCGCGGCCCAATATAGGGTCGCCGCCCGGGCGCCGACAATCCGCAATCGGCATCGCGCGATCCGCGTTCCGGATCGCCTTCCCGGCTCGGCGCCTCGCATCGATCCGGAAATCGCATCGCGGGCGCCGATTTTGGTATTGGTCACGCATCGCCGCCGTGATTACAGTGCTGCATGCCCTGGGCACCGGCCGAGGCACGACGCACGGCCGACAAGACACGACAGACACGGAGACATGGATGGACGACCCGGCAATCCTGCTCGGCCAGGCGGTGCGGCGCGTCACGCGCCGGCTGCTGCCGTTCCTGCTGCTGATGTACGTGATGGCCTTCCTCGATCGCGCCAACCTCGGTTTCGCCAAATCCCAGTTCCAGCTCGACACGGGCCTGTCCGACGCGGCCTACGCGTTCGGCGCCGGCATCTTCTTCATCGGCTACGCGCTGGTGGAGGTGCCCAGCAACCTGATGCTGGAACGCTTCGGCGCGCGGCTGTGGATGTGCCGGATCATGGTGAGCTGGGGGCTGGTGTCGGCCGCCACCGCCTTCGTGCGCGGCGAGACCGCCTTCTACCTGCTGCGCTTCCTGCTCGGCGTGGCCGAGGCGGGCTTCTTCCCCGGCGTGATCCTCTACCTGGGCTACTGGTTTCCGCAGCGCTCGCGCGGCAAGGCGCTGGGCCTGTTCTATTTCGGCGCGCCGATCGCCTTCGTGCTCGGCTCGCCGCTCTCGGGGCTGCTGCTCGAGCTGCACGGCGCGGCCGGCCTGCGCGGCTGGCAATGGCTGTTCCTGGTGGAGGGGCTGCTGGCCAGCCTGGTGGGCGTGGCCGCCTGGTTCCGGCTCGACGACCGCCCGCGCGACGCGCGCTGGCTGCCGCCCGCGCAGCGCGAACTGCTGGCCGCCACGCTGGAAGCCGAGGATCGCCTCAAGCGCGAGCACGGCCCGGCCTCGGTCGGCCGGGCCCTGGCCGATCGCCGCGTGCTCGGCTTCGGCGCGATCTACCTGCTGATCCAGATGAGCGTCTATGGCGTGGTGTTCTACCTGCCGAGCCAGGTGGCGAGCCTGATGGGGCGCCAGCTCGGCTTCACGGTCGGGCTGGTGGCCGCGCTGCCCTGGCTGTGCGCGCTGCTGGCCGCCTACTGGGTACCCGTCCAGGCGGACCGCCACGGCCGGCACCGCGCGATCGCGGCGGCCACCCTGGCGATCAGCGCGGCCGGCATCGCCGCCTCGGTGGCCAGTTCGCAGCCGGTGCTCTCGCTCGTCGCGCTGTGCTTCGCGGCGGCCGGCTTCATCGCCGTGCAGCCGGTGTTCTGGGTGCTGCCCGCGGCCAGCCTGACGGGCAGCGCGGCCGCGGCCGGCTTCGGCCTGATCAACTCGTTCGGCGCGCTGGGCGGCTTCGTCGCGCCGAACCTCAAGCAGGCGGCCGAAACCGCCTTCCATTCGCCGTCGGCGGGGCTCTACACGCTGGCGGCCACCACCCTCGCGGCCGCGCTGCTGATCGCGCGCGCCCCGGGCGCGGCCGGCGGCGAGCGCCATGCGCAGCCGCGCCACTCGTCTTCCTAGCCTCGTCATTCCGGAGGAACACCATGTCGGTACCGACCATCAAGCAGATTCGCGCCTACACGCTTCGCGGCGGCGGCGCGGACTATCACGACCAGGGCGACGGCCACTGGATCGACGACCACATCGCCACGCCGATGGCCCGCTATCCCGAGTACCGCGCGAGCCGCCGCAGCTTCGGCATCAACGTGCTGGGCACCCTGGTGGTGGAGGTCGAGGCCAGCGACGGCACGGTCGGCTTCGCCGTCACCACCGGCGGGGAGCCGGCCGCCTTTATCGTCGAGAAGCACCTGGCGCGCTTCGTGGAAGGCGCCAAGGTGACCGACATCGAGAAGATCTGGGACCAGATGTATTTCGGCACGCTCTACTACGGGCGCAAGGGGCTGGTGGTCAATACCATCTCGGGCGTGGACCTGGCGCTGTGGGACCTGCTCGGCAAGATCCGCGACGAACCCGTGCACCAGTTGCTCGGCGGCGCGGTGCGCGACGAGCTGCAGTTCTACGCCACCGGCGCGCGCCCCGACCTGGCCAAGGAGATGGGCTTCATCGGCGGGAAGATGCCGCTGCACCACGGCCCGGCCGAGGGCGAGGAAGGGCTGCGCCGCAACCTGGAGGAACTGGCCGAGATGCGCGAGCGCGTCGGCCCCGATTTCTGGCTGATGTGGGACTGCTGGATGAGCCTCGACCTCAACTACGCCACGCGCCTCGCGCACGCGGCCCGGCCTTACGGGCTCAAGTGGATCGAGGAGGCGCTGCCGCCCGACGATTACTGGGGTTACGCGGCGCTGCGAAAGGCCGTGCCGCCCGGCATGCTGGTCAATACCGGCGAGCACGAGGCGACCCGCTGGGGCTTCCGGATGCTGCTCGAGATGGGCTGCTGCG
The DNA here is from genome assembly GCF_011753035.1 of Burkholderia sp. Ax-1720. Taxonomy (NCBI): domain Bacteria; kingdom Pseudomonadati; phylum Pseudomonadota; class Betaproteobacteria; order Burkholderiales; family Burkholderiaceae; genus Burkholderia; species Burkholderia sp. Ax-1720. The sequence goes on from NZ_VWWK01000165.1 coordinate 11,180, forward strand.
ACGTGCTGCAGCCCGACGTGGGCTGGTGCGGCGGCGTCACCGAGCTGATCAAGATCTCGGCGCTGGCCGACGCGCACGGCGCGCTGGTGGTGCCGCACGGCTCCTCGGTCTACAGCTATCACTTCGTGATCACGCGCCACAACAGCCCGTTCTCGGAGTTCCTGATGATGGCGCCGAAGGCCGACCAGGTGGTGCCGATGTTCCACCCGCAACTGCTCGACGAGCCGGTGCCGGAACGCGGCCGGATGCGCGCCTCGGCGCTCGACAAGCCGGGCTTCGGGGTGCGCCTGAACCCCGATTGCAAGCTCGAGCGGCCCTACACGCACTGAGGCTCGCACCGAACGCCCCATGACTTCTTCCGGAGACGAACCGATGGACCCGCTCGACAACCCATTCAAGCGCGCGCTGGCCGACCACACGCCGCAACTGGGCACCTGGAACAGCTTCGCCAGCAGCTACACCACCGAGATCATCGCGCAGAGCGGCTACGACTGGATGCTGGTGGACGGCGAGCACGCGCCGAACGCGGTGGACAGCATCCTGCGGCAGTTGCAGGCGCTCGCGCCCTATCGCACGCGGCCCGTGGTGCGCACGGTCGACCACGATCCGGCGCGCATCAAGCAACTGCTCGACATCGGCGCCACCACGCTGATGGTGCCGATGGTGGAAAGCGCCGGGCAGGCCGCCGCGCTGGTGCGCGCGATGCGCTATCCGCCGGGCGGTTTCCGCGGCATCGGCGGGGCGCTCACGCGCGCCACGCGCTGGGGGCGCGTGAGCGACTATCTCGCGCGCGCCGAGGCGGCGCTGTGCCTGACCGTGCAGATCGAATCGCGCGCCGGGCTCGACAAGGTGGCGGCCATCGCCGCCACCGAGGGTGTGCATGGCCTGTTCGTCGGGCCGGCCGACCTGTCCTGCGCGCTCGGCCATCCCGACGACGCGGGCCATCCCGAGGTGCAGCAGGCGATCCGCCACATCATCGAGACGGCACGCGCGGCCGGCAAGGCGGCCGGCATCCTCGCGCCGGCCGAGGACGCCGCGCGCCGCTACCTCGGCTGGGGCGCCAGCTTCGTGGCGGTGGCGATCGACATCGTGCTGCTGCGCGAGGCGCTCGACGCGGCGCTGGCGCGTTTTCGCGACCCGGCCGCCGCCGCGGGCCCCGCCGCATCGGGCGCATACTGAGCCCCGCATCGCGCATCGCGCATCGCACCGCATTGCACTGCATTGCACCACCCCCGACATCCGACGCATCCCGATCCCAGCCAGGAGACGAGCATGTCCAGCACCCCGACGCAGTACCAGCAATACATCGACGGCGAATTCATCGCCTCGTCCGAGCATTTCGAGGTCCGCAACCCCGCCACCGGCGCCCTGCTCTCGCACGCGCCGGTCGCCACCGAGGCCGACCTGGCCCGCGCCGTCGAGGCCGCGCGGCGCGCGCAGCCGGCCTGGGCGGCGCGGCCCGCGATCGAGCGCGCGCGCCTGCTGCACGAGCTGGCCGACCTGCTGCGCGCCGACGTGGCGCGGCTGGCCGACGGCATCGTCAACGAGGGCGGCAAGATTCGCGCGCTGGCCGAGGTCGAGGTCAACTTCACGGCCGACTACCTGGACTACATGGCCGAGTGGGCGCGCCGCATCGAGGGCGAGATCATCCCCAGCGACCGCGCCGGCGAGACCCTGCTGCTGTTCCGCAAGCCGATGGGCGTGGTGGCCGGCATCCTGCCCTGGAACTTCCCGTTCTTCCTGATCGCCCGCAAGATGGCGCCGGCCCTGGTGACGGGCAACTGCATCGTGATCAAGCCCAGCGAGGAGACGCCGAACAACTGCTTCGAGTTCGCCAGGCTGGTGGCCAAGACCGCCCTGCCGCGCGGCGTGTTCAACGTGGTGAGCGGCAAGGGCGATGTCGGCGCGAAGCTGAGCGCGCATGCCGGCGTCGACATGATCAGCTTCACCGGCAGCGTGGCGACCGGCCAGCGCATCATGGCCGCGGCCGCCCACAACCTCACCAAGCTGAACCTGGAGCTGGGCGGCAAGGCGCCGGCCATCGTGCTGGCCGATGCCGACCTCGACCTCGCTGTCACGGCGATCCGCAATTCGCGCGTGATCAATACCGGGCAGGTCTGCAACTGCGCGGAGCGCGTCTACGTCGAGCGCAAGGTGGCCGATGCCTTCATCGAGCGCATCAGCGAGGCGATGCGCGTGACGCGCTACGGCGATCCGGTGGCCGACGCGAGCGTGGAGATGGGCCCGCTGATCAACCAGGGTGGGCTCGACAAGGTGGCCGCCAAGGTGGCGAAGGCCGTCGAGCAAGGCGGCACGGTGGTGACGGGCGGCAAGCGCGCCGACCTGGGCCGCGGCTTCCACTATGAGCCGACCGTGATCGCGGGCTGCCGCCAGGACATGGCGATCATGCGCGAGGAGATCTTCGGGCCGGTGCTGCCGATCCAGATCGTCGACGACCTCGACGAGGCGATCGCGCTGGCCAACGACTGCGAATACGGCCTCACTTCCTCGGTCTATACCGCCAACCTGAACCGGGCGATGCACGCGATCCGCGGGCTGTCGTTCGGCGAGACCTATGTGAACCGCGAGAACTTCGAGGCGATGCAGGGTTTCCACGCCGGGGTGCGCAAGAGCGGCATCGGCGGCGCGGACGGCAAGCATGGCGTGTATGAGTACACGCATACGCAGGCGGTGTATCTGCAGGCTTGATCGGCAGGATCGCCGGGCGGGCACGCGCGAACGATCAGGCGTGCCCGCCCGGCGCGCGGCCCGTCAGGACCCGCGCCTGCGGCGCGACCAGCGCATCCCGGCGATCAGCACGACGATGGCCGCGATGCCGGCGATCGCGGCAGTCGCCGCGGCCGGCGCGTAGGACAACAGCGAAGGCGGCCCGCCCTTGCGCAGCACGGCGACCCGTTCGGCGCTCACGCTCACTGCCGGGTTGCCGTATTGCTGCATCACGAAGCTCGCGAGCGTGGCGACCTGCGCGTCACTCAGTTCATCGGCGAAGCCGGGCATCAGGCGCTCCCTGCCCTGCGTCGAGATATGCAGGCCGTCGAGGATCACCATCACCAGGTTGTCGGCGTTGTCGCGACCCAGCACCGAGTTGTGGGTCAGCGACGGGAAGGCCTCGTCCGGCGTGCCGTCGCCGCGCGACTGGTGGCAGCTCGCGCAGTTCGCGCTGTACAACTGCGCGCCGCTGTTCAGCGCGACGTAACCGGGGCCGGGCCGACCGAAGCCGATGCCGGGATTGTCGGCGCGCAGGGCGGCCTCGTAATCCTGGCCGTTGCCGCCGTAGTCGTAGGCCGCGCGCGTATCCTTCGGGTTCCGGACCGGCGGCGAATCCTTGAGGTAGGTGGCGATCGCAGCGAGGTCCTCGGCGCTCAGGTATTGCAGGCTCTTCTCGACCGCCTCGGCCATGCCGCCGGCCGCCTGGCCCTTGCCGGCCACCGCCCCGGTGCGCAGGTACTGCACCAACTCCGCGTGCGTCCAGCCACCGATGCCGCTGACCGGATCGGAGGTGATGTTGGGCGCCCGCCAGGCCCCAACCTGCCCGCCGGACAGTTCCAGGCCGGGCTTTTCCCCCATCGCCGTGTTGCGCGGCGTGTGGCAGGCGTCGCAATGCCCGAGCGTCTGGACCAGGTAGCGGCCGCGGTTCCACTCCGCGCTCTTGCCCTCGACTGGCGCGCCCGGCCGGCCGCTGGCGAACAGCAGGTTCCAGCCGCCCATCAGCCAGCGCTGGTTGAACGGAAAACCGAGCCGCGTTTCCGGCGATGCGACGTCCACCTGCTCGACGCCGTGCATGAAGTAGGCGTAAAGCGCCGTCACGTCGGCATCGCTGATGCCCGCGTAGGACGGATAGGGCATGGCCGGATACAGATGCGTGCCGTCGGCGCGCACGCCCTCGCGCAGCGCGCGGGCGAATTGCGCCTGCGTGTAGGCGCCGATCCCGCCGCGCACCGAGGGGGTGATGTTGCTCGACCAGATCTGCCCGAACGGCGAATCGATCGGCAGGCCGCCCGCCATCGGCTTGCCGCCCGGCGCGGTATGGCAGGCGGCGCAGTCGCCCGCCCGGGCGAGATAGGCGCCGCGCGCGAGCAGCTCGGCCGAAGGCGG
>NZ_VWWK01000166.1:0-15218 GCF_011753035.1 Burkholderia sp. Ax-1720
GCGAGCTGAAGGCGCCGATCGTGATCGGGCGCGACCACCTCGACACGGGCTCGGTGGCGAGCCCGAACCGCGAGACGGAAGCGATGAAGGACGGCTCGGACGCGGTCAGCGACTGGCCGCTGCTCAACGCGCTGCTGAACACGGCGGGCGGGGCGTCGTGGGTGTCGCTGCACCATGGCGGCGGGGTCGGCATGGGCTTCTCGCAGCACTCGGGCGTGGTGATCGTGGCCGATGGCACGGATGCCGCGAAGGAGCGCCTGGGCCGCGTGCTGTTCAACGATCCGGCCACGGGCGTGATGCGTCACGCCGATGCCGGCTACGAACTCGCGCAGGAAACCGCGCGCGAGGCCGGCCTCAAGCTGCCGATGCTGGGGCGCTGAGCGAACGCACCATGACTCATCCGCTTCGACTTTCGCTGATCCGGGCCGAACAGCTCGTCGCCTCGCCGTGGAAGAACGGCGGCGGGGTGACGCGCGAAATCGCGGCGCAGCCGCCGGGCGCCTCGCTCGACGGTTTCGCGTGGCGCGTGAGCGTCGCCGACGTGGCGCAGCCCGGCCCGTTCTCGCGTTTTCCCGGCATCGATCGCACCCTGGTGCTGCTCTCGGGCGCGGGCATGAGCCTGATCGGCGAGGACGGCGCGCGGCGCCTGCTGGCCGCGCCGCTCGACCGCTTCGACTTCGACGGCGAGCTGGCCTTGTCGGCCGAGCTGAACGACGGCCCGACCCGCGACTTCAACCTGATGACGCGGCGCTCGGCCGTGACGGGGCGTGTCTCGATCCTCGCCGATGGCGCAGGCATCGATTCGAGCGCCGCGACCGTGCTGCTGTTCTGCGCGATCGGCACGCCCAGCGTGTCGATCGACGGCGCGGGCGAGGCGGGAAGCGTCGTGCTCGGCGCGCTCGATACCTTGCGCATCGATGCGCAAGGTGCGCCGGGCACGGCTATCACTGGCTCGGTGCGCGGCGAAGGCGCGCTGCTCTGTATCGAACTGACTCCGAAGGCGGCCGGGACGGCCGCATGAACCAGGGCTGCATGAAACGATGACTCCCATTGTCTGGCATCAACTGAATCTCTGCGCCTCGGGCGATCCCGAGGAGACGATTGCCGACGCGGCGCTGGCCGTCGACGCCGACGGCACGATCGCCTGGCTCGGCCCGCGCGCGGCGCTGCCCGACGCCTACGCCGGCTGGGCGCGTGAAAGCCTCGGCGGCGCCTGGGTCACCCCGGGCCTGGTCGACTGCCACACGCACCTGGTCTATGGCGGCCAGCGCGCCGACGAGTTCGCGCTGCGGCTGGCCGGCGCCAGCTACGAGGAAGTCGCGCGGCGCGGCGGCGGCATCGTCTCGACGGTGCGCGCGACGCGCGAGGCCGACGAGGCGACGCTGTTCGCGCAGGCCGCGGCACGGCTCGCGCCGCTGCTGGCCGAGGGCGTGACGGCGATCGAGATCAAGTCGGGCTACGGGCTGGAGCTGGCCAGCGAGCGCAAGATGCTGCGCGTGGCGCGCCAGCTCGGCGAACGCTTCCCGGTCGACGTCTACACCACCTTTCTCGGCGCGCATGCGCTGCCGCCCGAATACGCGGGGCGCGCCGACGACTACATCGATCTCGTCTGCGACACCATGCTGCCGGCGCTGGCCGCCGAAGGGCTGGTGGATGCCGTCGACGTGTTCTGCGAACGGATCGGCTTCTCGCTCGCGCAGAGCGAGCGCGTGTTCGAGGCCGCGCACCGCCACGGGCTGCCGGTCAAGATGCATGCCGAGCAGTTGTCGAACTCGGGCGGCACGGCGCTGGCTGCGCGTCATGGGGCCTTGTCGGCCGACCACATCGAGTATCTCGACGAGGCCGGCATCGAGGCGATGAAGGCCGCCGGCACGGTGGCCGTGCTGCTGCCGGGCGCCTATTACTTCATCCGCGAGACGCAACTGCCGCCGCTCGATCTGCTGCGCCGCCACGGCGTGCCGATCGCGATCGCCACCGATCACAATCCCGGCACCTCGCCGCTCACCTCGCTGCTGCTGACCATGAACATGGGCTGCACGCTGTTCCGCATGACGGTGCCCGAGGTGCTGCTGGGCGTGACGCGCCACGCGGCCGCCGCGCTCGGCCGCGCCGACCGCCACGGCCTGCTGGCGGCGGGGCGCGCGGCCGACTTCGCGGCCTGGCCGGTGGCCTCGCTGGCCGAGCTGGCCTACTGGTTCGGACGTCCGCTCTGCGAGCGTGTCGTCAAGCGCGGCGCGACCGTGTTCCGTCGCGACGCCGTGTAATTTCGAAGGGATCCTCACGATGAATCAGGCAATGCTGTTTGCCGAGAACGCCTTCCTGCCCGGCGGCTGGCAGCGCGACGTGCTGCTGGGCTGGGACGAGCGCGGCATGCTCACCGAGGTGCGCGCCGGCGTGGCATGCCCGCAAGGCGTCGCGCGGGCGCGCGGCCCGCTCGCGCCGGGCATGCCCAACCTGCATTCGCACGCCTTCCAGCGCGCGATGGCCGGGCTCACCGAATACCGGGCGAATCCGTCCGACAGCTTCTGGAGCTGGCGCGACCTGATGTACCGCTTCGCGCTGAAGCTGACGCCCGACGCGCTCGGCGCGATCGCGCGCTGGCTCTATGTCGAGATGCTGAAGTGCGGCTACACCTCGGTCTGTGAATTCCACTACGTCCATCACATGCAGGATGGCGAGCGTTATCCGCGCCAGGAGGAGCTGGCGCGGCGCGTGGTCGACGCGGCGCGCGAGACCGGCATCGGCATCACCATGCTGCCGGTCGCCTACCAGTACAGCGGCTTCGGCGAGAAGCCGCCGCGCGAGGACCAGCGCCGCTTCATCAACACCTCGGAAGGCCTGCTCTCGCTGCTCGATTCGCTGCGCTCGGCCGTGCCCGAGCATGAGGGGCTGCGCTACGGCATCGCGCCGCATTCGCTGCGCGCGGTCTCCGAGCCGGGGTTGCGCGTGCTGCTGGCCGGGCTGCCGGCCGATGCGCCGGTGCATATCCATATCGCCGAGCAGACCGCCGAGGTCGAGGATTGCCTGCGCACCACCGGCATGCGCCCGGTGCAGCGGCTGCTCGACGGCTTCGAGGTCGATGCGCGCTGGTGCCTGGTGCACGCGACCCATGTCGACGAGGCGGAAACCGCCGCGCTGGCCGCCAGCGGCGCCGTGGCCGGCCTGTGCCTGACCACCGAGGCGAATCTGGGCGACGGCATCTTCCCGGCCGTCGACTACCTCGCCAGGAAAGGCGCGATCGGCATCGGCTCGGACAGCCATGCCAGCGTCGACTGGCGCGCCGAGCTGCGCCTGCTCGAATACGGCCAGCGGCTGGTGCGTCGCGAGCGCAACGTGCTGGCCGACGCGGCGCAGCCGCATGTCGCCGACATGCTGTTCGCGGCCTCGCTGGAGGGCGGCGCCCGCGCCAGCGGCCGGCCGGTCGGCGCGCTGCGCGTGGGCAGTCGCGCCGACTGGATCGTGTTCGATCCCGATCACCCCAGCCTGATGGAGCGCGGCAGCGACAACTGGCTGTCGGGCGTGGTGTTCGCCGAGCATGGCGACACGCCCGTGCTCGACGTCTATACCGGCGGCGAGCGCGTGGTCGATGCGCGCCGCCATCGCGACGAGGCGGAGGCCTATGCCGGCTACCGCCGCGCGCTCGCGGAACTGCTGCGCTGAACGGCGCGCCCCTCGACAAGGATCTCGAACCAATGAATGCCGTTGCTGAACCCGCCGTTTTCACCCTGCACCAGGGCAGCGTGCCGCTGCTCGTCTCGATTCCTCATGCGGGCACGCGCCTGCCCGAGGATATCGCGCGGACCATGACGCCCGTGGCCGCCCACGTCGACGATTGCGACTGGCACCTCGAACGCCTGTATGGCTTCGTGCGCGAGCTGGGCGGCTCGGTGCTGGTGCCCGCCAACGCGCGCTACGTGGTCGACCTGAACCGGCCGCCCGACAATGCGAACCTGTATCCGGGCCAGGACACCACGGGGCTGGTGCCGGTCGATACCTTCGACAAGGAAGCGCTGTATCCCGCCGGCGGCCAGCCCGACGAGGCGGAGATCATGCGCCGCCGCGATCGCTACTGGCTGCCGTATCACACGGCGCTGAAGGACGAGATCGCGCGGCTGGCCGCCGAGCATGGCCGCGTGCTGCTGTGGGAGGCGCATTCGATCCGCTCGCAGGTGCCGCGCTTCTTCGAGGGGCGGCTGCCCGATTTCAACTTCGGCACGGCAAACGGCGCGAGCGCGGCGCCGGGGCTCGGCGAGGCGCTGGCCGAGGTGGTCACGCGCCATGGCGCCTATACCGCCGTGGCCAACGGGCGCTTCAAGGGCGGCTACATCACGCGCCAGTATGGAGCGCCCGATGCGAAGGTCGACGCGGTGCAGCTCGAGCTCGCGCAGATCACCTACATGGACGAGACGCGTCCTTATGCCTACGACGAAGGCAAGGCCGATGCGGTCGCGCCCTTGCTCGAAACGCTGCTGAAGACGGCATTGGCGTATCGCTGATCCGGCATCGGCTGACGGCGCGATAAAAAGCGGCGCGTTGCCCGAGAAGGGTGACACGCCGCTTTGTCTTGCCGATCGCCCGCAGGCTCAGCGCAGCCGGATCAGCGTCGATTTCAGCTCGGTGTATTTCTCCAGCGCATGCAGCGACTTGTCCCGGCCATTGCCGGATTGCTTGTAGCCGCCGAACGGGAAGTTCATGTCGCCGCCCTCGTCGTAGCAGTTGACCCAGACGGTGCCCGCGCGCAGCCGCCGCGATACCTCGTGGGCGGTGCCCAGGCTGCCGGTCCAGACGGCGGCCGCGAGCCCGTAGTCGCTGTCGTTGGCGATCCGGATCGCCTCGTCGACCGTGTCGAACACGATCACCGACAGCACCGGCCCGAAGATCTCCTCGCGCGCGATCCGCGTATTCGCCTCGGTCTCGAACACGGTCGGCTCGACATAGAGACCGCCGCTGTCCTGCTTCACGCGCTTGCCGCCCGTCAGCAGCCTGGCTTCGGCCTGCCCCGTCTCGATGTAGCCGAGCACCCGCTCGAGCTGGATCGGATCGATGATCGCGCCCATCGAGGTGGCGGGGTCGAGCGGATGGCCGGGCTGGTAGGCCTTGGCGGCTTCCAGCAGCTTGGCGACGAACAGCTCGCGGATCTCGCGGTGCACCAGCAGGCGCGAGCCGGCCGTGCACATCTCGCCCATGTTGTAGAAGATCGCGCCGGCCGCGGCGGCCGCCGCGCGGTCCAGGTCGGGGCAATCGGGCAGCACGATGTTCGGCGACTTGCCGCCTAGCTCCAGCCAGACGCGCTTGAGGTTCGACTGGCCGGCGTATTGCATGATCTGCTTGCCGACCGCGGTCGAGCCGGTGAACGCCAGGCAATCGACGTCGCGATGCAGCGCCAGCAGCTTGCCCGGCTCGCCGCCGCCCGGCAGCACGTTGAACACGCCGGCGGGAATGCCGGCGTCGAAGGCCAGCTTGGCGACGCGGATCGCCGTCAGCGGCGATTTCTCCGAAGGCTTCAGCACCACGCTGTTGCCGGCCGCCAGCGCCGGCGCGAACTTCCAGGCCGCCATCAGCAGCGGAAAATTCCAGGGCACCACGGCCGCCACCACGCCTACCGGCTCGCGCGTGACGAGCCCGACCAGCTTCGGATCGACCGGCGCGACCTCGCCGCCGATCTTGTCGATCGCCTCGGCGAACCATTCGACGCAATAGGCGGCGCCGGGGATGTCGACCGAGGTGGTATCGGCGATCGGCTTGCCGGCGTCGATGGTTTCGAGCACGGCCAGTTCGTCCTGGTGCTCGCGCAGCGCGGCCGCGAAGCGCAGCAGGATGGTGCGGCGCTCGCGCGGCGCGAGGCCGGACCAGCCGCCGCCGTCGAAGGCGCGGCGCGCGGCGGCCACGGCGGCATCGACGTCCTCGGCGCCGCTGTCGGCGATGTGGGCGAGCACGCGGCCGTCGATCGGGCTCACGCAGTCGAAGCGGCGGCCGCTCGCGGCATCGCGATAGGCGCCGTCGACGAAGGCGCGACCCTCGATCTCTAGCGAGGCGGCGAGTCGCTGCCAGTCGGCGAAGGTATGGGTCATGGGCGGGTCCTGTTCAGTGAGGCTCGGCGCGCGGCCGCGCGGTCGAGCGCTGGATGGATCAATCGGTCGGCGGCGTGGCGGCCGAGACGAATTCGCAGCGCGTATCGGCGCTCGGGTTGCGGAAGCGATGGGGCAGGCGACCCTCGAAATAATAGCTGTCGCCCGGATCGAGCCGCCAGGTGCGGCCCGAGACGATCAACTCCAGTTGCCCGGCCGTGACGATGCCGCCGAGCTGCCCCGGATGCTGGAGCGGTTGCTCGCCCGAATCGCCGAGCGGTTCGTAGACCTGACGAAGCAGGGTGATCGCGCGCTCGCGCACGGTCGCGCCGGCCAGGTAGCGCGGCGTGGCCTCGTCGCCGAGATTCGGCATCTCGTCGCGGCGCCACACCACCGGCGCATCGTCCTCGAACTCGAAGGTGAAGAACTCCGCCAGGCTCATCGGGATGCATTCGAGCAGCTTCTTGAGCGAGCCCACCGAGGGGCTCACGCGGTTCTGCTCGATCAGCGAGATGGTGCCGTTGGTGACGCCCGCGCGCTTCGCGAGTTCGCGTTGCGACAGGCCGTGCTTCTTGCGGATGAACTGCAGGCGCGTGGCTACTTCGACGGACATCGGACGGCTCCGGCTCGCCGGCGGCGAGCGGCTGGACGGTTCGGAATCCGGACGATGCGCGGCTGGAAAAATCGTCGTGAGGCCGCTGTCGGCTCGCCGGGGCTGTCGAATATTTTAAGCGGGCTGGCGACGAACGGGCTCAGGGTAAATACCTGGCTTGGAATTTTGAAAGGCGATTGACGCCGTCCGGGAATACGTTAAGCTAAACCCCAGCAAGCCGTCATGCCGATCACTCTGGCCCGAATGACGCCAGTTTGCGCGACTCGCGCAGTGCACCGATCGCCACCGACGGCCAGCCGGCGTGTCGAGCGCTCGTGCGAATCCATCTCCCGCGGGGCTCGACGCGTTCAATACTTTAAACAGTCAGTCGAGTGTGATCGTGAGAGTCCGAGGCCCCCTGGTCAGTCGGGACCGAAGTCGGTACGCGGCATCGCCGCGTGGCGCCGTGTCCCCCGAAACCGGCTGCGGCGAGTATCGCGCTAGCCCAAGCCTGCCTATCTTCGTCGTCATTTCCCGGCGTTGCGTGCGCCGTTTCAATGTCGGCACGGCCCGTGCGCACAATGCGCTGCGGCCGTATCACGCCGCTTCGTTGTTGCCCTAGCGCCTCGATTCCTGCTTCCGGCCCCGTGCGTGCCGCGCTTGCGCGCTCGCATGCGCCGGATTGCCGTTCCCGCATCGCGGGCGCTTGCCCTTGCATCCCGCCGAGCCGGCATGCAGCGCTGGCCCACCGCGACTGCCCATGCAGATCCGAACCGTCGCCGCGCGGCCGCTCCGGCGCGCGCGGTTGCCGCGAAGACGCGCGTCCGCCCGCTTGCCGCGAGGTGGTGCGTGCCGTCGCGTGCATCGAACCGGAGGCAGCAAGATGATCCAACACCTTCCCGGGAGGCCCCGGGTCGCCATCAGCGCCGATCGCTCGATGGCCGGCCCGCACCCGGTGCATTCCGCCGGCGAGAAATACATCGACGCGGTGGTCGACGGCGCCGGCGCGCTCGCCTTCGTGCTGCCCGCGCTCGGCGATCGCCAGCCGGTGGACGACCTGCTCGCCTCGATCGACGGGCTGCTGCTGACGGGCAGCTATTCGAACGTCGAGCCGCATCGCTACGCGGGCGTCGCGAGTGCGCCCGGCACCTTGCACGACGCGGCGCGCGACGCCACCACGCTGCCGCTGATCCGCGCCGCGATCGAGGCCGGCGTGCCGGTGCTGGCGCTCTGCCGCGGCCTGCAGGAACTGAACGTGGTGTTCGGCGGCAGCCTGCATCAGCGCGTGCAGGAGCTGCCCGGTTTCCTCGATCACCGCGAGGACAAGTCCGCGCCGCTCGATCGCCAATACGGGCCCGCGCATGCGGTGCGGCTCGCGCCGGGCGGCTTGCTGGCGCGGCTCGCGGGCGGCGCGGCCGAGGTCCAGGTCAATTCCTTGCATGCGCAAGGGATCGATCGGCTCGGCGACGGGCTGACGATCGAGGCGGTCGCGCCCGACGGGCTGATCGAGGCGGTCGGCGTGCGCGAGGCGCGTGCCTTCGCGCTCGGCGTGCAGTGGCATCCGGAATGGCAGTTTGCGCGGAACCCGCTGTCGCGGGCCATTTTTTCGGCGTTCGGCGAAGCCTGCCGGGCCCGAAGACGTATCGCGGCCTGACAGGCCGCCGTGTGCCGGCGCGTCCAAGGAACACGAACGCGTCGGTGCCCACCCAACGAGGCTCCTATGCAAGACCTTGACGACTTCATGAAGCAGCACCGGATCACCGAGGTAGAGGCGATCATTCCGGACATGGCCGGCATCGCGCGCGGCAAGATCATCCCGCGCAACAAGTTCGAGACCGGCGAATCGATGCGGCTGCCGCAGGCCGTGATGGTGCAGACCGTCACCGGCGATTATCCCGAGGACGGCTCGCTGTCGGGCGTGACCGATCCCGACATGGTGTGCGTGGCCGATCCCTCGACCATCTGCCTGATTCCGTGGGCGGTCGACCCCACCGCCCAGGTGATCCACGATTGCGTGCACTTCGACGGCTCGCCGGTGGCGATCTCGCCGCGCTACGTGCTGCGCCGCGTGCTCGACCTGTACCGCGAGAAGGGCTGGCGCCCGGTGGTGGCGCCCGAGCTCGAGTTCTACCTGGTCGAGATGAACAAGGACCCGGACCTGCCGCTGCGCCCGCCGGTGGGCCGTACCGGCCGCGCCGAGACCGGCCGGCAGTCCTACTCGATCGAGGCCGTCAACGAGTTCGATCCGCTGTTCGAGGACATCTACGAGTACTGCGACATGCAGGGGCTCGATATCGACACGCTGATCCATGAAGTCGGCGCCGCGCAGATGGAGATCAACTTCCAGCACGGCGATGCGCTGTCGCTGGCCGACCAGGTGTTCCTGTTCAAGCGCACCGTGCGCGAGGCCGCGCTGCGCCACAACATGTACGCCACCTTCATGGCCAAGCCGATGGAGAACGAGCCGGGCTCGGCGATGCATATCCACCAGAGCATCGTCGACGTCGAGAGCGGCCGCAACCTGTTCGTCGACGCGAAGGGCGAATCGACCGACATGTTCCGCCACTACCTGGCCGGCCTGCAGAAATACACGCCGGCGCTGATGCCGATCTTCGCGCCTTACATCAACTCGTATCGCCGGCTGTCGCGCTTCATGGCCGCGCCGATCAACGTGCAATGGGGCTACGACAATCGCACGGTGGGCTTTCGCATCCCGCATGCGGAGCCGGCCGCGCGCCGCATCGAGAACCGGATTCCCGGCGTCGACTGCAACCCCTACCTGGCCCTGGCCGGCACGCTCGCGGCAGGTTACCTGGGCATCACCCAGGGGCTGCAACCCACCGCGCCGCTCGCGGCCGACGGCTACAGCCTGCCGTACCAACTGCCGCGCAACCTGGAGGAAGGGCTCACGCTGATGGCCGCCTCGACGCCGCTGGCCGAGATCCTCGGCGAGAAGTTCGTGAAGGCCTACCTGGCGCTGAAGGAAACCGAGTACGAGGCGTTTTTCCGCGTGATCAGCTCGTGGGAACGCCGTCATCTGCTGCTGCATGTCTAACGCAATCGCGGCGCCCGCGCGCCGCCTAACGGAGGACCCATCATGACCCAACGCATCGGCGAATCCGCCTATGTCCAGACCGTGCGCGCACCGGCCAAGGCCGCCGCGCGTTCGAGCGCCGAATATCGCGCGCTCGACGCGGCCCACCACCTGCACCCGTTCTCCGACATGGGCGCGCTCAATCGCGCCGGCAGCCGCGTGATCGTGAGCGCGCACGGCGTGCATCTGCAGGATTCCGATGGAAATCGCATCATCGACGGCATGGCCGGGCTGTGGTGCGTGAACGTCGGCTACGGCCGCGAGGAGCTGATCGAGGCTGGCGCGCGGCAGTTGCGCGAGCTGCCGTTCTACAACACCTTCTTCAAGACCACGCATCCGCCCGTGATCGAGCTCTCGGCCCTGCTCGCCGAGATCACGCCGCCGGGCTTCAATCATTTCTTCTATTGCAACAGCGGCTCGGAGGGCAACGACACCGTGCTGCGCGTGGTGCACCAATACTGGCTCACGCAGCGGCAGCCCGGCAGGAAGTACGTGATCTCGCGTCGCAACGGTTATCACGGCTCGACCATCGCGGGCGGCACGCTCGGCGGGATGGACTACATGCACGAGCAGATGCCCTCCAAGGTCGAGCACATCGTCCATATCGACCAGCCGTATTTCTTCGGCGAGGCGCCGGCCGGCCAGACGCCCGAGGAGTTCGGTCTGGCGCGCGCGCGGCAGCTCGAGGAGAAGATCCTCGAACTCGGCGCCGATCAGGTGGGCGCCTTCATCGGCGAGCCGTTCCAGGGCGCCGGCGGCGTGATCCTGCCGCCCTCGACCTACTGGCCCGAGATCGAACGGATCTGCCGCAAGTACGACGTGCTGCTGATCGCCGACGAGGTGATCGGCGGCTTTGGGCGCACTGGCGAATGGTTCGCGCACCAGCATTTCGGCTTCACGCCGGACCTGATGACGCTCGCCAAGGGGCTCACCAGCGGGTATGTGCCGATGGGCGCCGTGGCGCTGTCGGACCGCATCGCCAATGCGCTGATCGAGAACGGCGAGTTCAACCACGGCATGACCTATTCGGGCCATCCGGTGGCGGCGGCGGTGGCGGTGGCCAACCTGAAGGTGTTGCGCGACGGCGGCGTGGTCGAGCGCGTGAAGCGCGAGATCGGGCCGTATTTCCAGCAGCGCCTGCGCGAGGCGCTGGACGGCAGCCCGATCGTCGGCGAGATCAGCGGAGCGGGCCTGGTCGCCGGCATCCAGCTCGCCGAGGACCGGGCCGCGCGCCGCCGTTTCGCGAACGGCGGCGAGGTCGGCACCCTCTGTCGCGACCATTGCTTCAACGGCAACCTGGTGATGCGCGCGACGGGGGACCGGATGCTGCTGTCGCCGCCGCTGGTGGTCTCGAAGGAGGATGTCGACGAGATCGTCGAGAAGGCCGCGCGCGCGATTGCCGCGACCGCGAAGCAGATCGGCGCGGCTTGAGGCCGTTGTTCTCGAGGCCGGCGTCGCGCGGCCGCGGCTGCGCGACGCGCGATTGTTTCGCATTGTCAAAGATGCGTCGCGTGGCGACGACGCTCGTCGCGATGCCGGGATGGATCGTCTATGCTGATTGAAAGGGCCGGCCGGTCGAGGCCGGCCTCTCGCATCAACGAACACGATCCGGAGGGCATCACGATGAGGTGGAACTGGCGGGCCAGCGGCGCGGTGACGGTGCTGACGACAACGATCGCGATTGCGGGATGCGCGTCGTCGGAGCCGCAGAAACCGATCTATCGCGACATGTGGGCGTCGGTGCCGTCGCCGGCCGCGGGGCAGGGACGCATCGTCTTCTTCCGCAGTTCGGCCAAGCTCGGCGGCGCGAGCGGCGACCAGGTGAAGGTCAATGACAAGCCGGCGGGTGTGATGCCCAATGGCGGCTTCTTCTATCTGGACGAACCGGCGGGGCAATACACGATCACCACCTCCAGCGCGCCCGACAAGCCATTGACGGTCGACGTGGCGCCGGGGGAAACCAGGTATGTGCGGATGCAGGTGCCGTTCGCGCTGATCGCGGGGCCGCTCACGCCCTCGCTCGAGCGCGAGCCGGGCAAGGCGCGCGAGGAATTGTCGATGCTGCGGTATGTCGGGAGCGGGCCGGGGAGCGCGGTGGCGAAGACGCAGTAGGGCGCGGGCAGGTATGGCGAAGAGAAAACGGCTCGAATCCTGGGATTCGAGCCGTTTTTTTATGTTGTCGTAAATGACCTCACTTTCGCAAGCATGCCATGACGTTAGCGAAAGGCACGATGTATTATTGATCGTGCTTCATTCTTTTATAGGTCATGTCATGCAAACGCTGGATGTATCTCAGGCTGTCGCTGCAGTCCATGCTGGCGGCGTTTTGTCCGCTGTTCTCAAGGCCGAGGGCGCTGCATTCTATGTCGAGCTCGAAACGCGAAATGCCGGGATGGCCGCGCTGGTAACGTCGAACAAGCGCCAGCCACGTGCATTTAGAAACCCGCTCAAAGCCCTGGAAGTCATCCACGAACTCGGCTTGCAATCGGGGCGTTTCGTGCTCGAGGCCTGGCGACCGGATGAAGCCGCCATCGAGCGATCCAGTCGTCCGGATCGCGCGGCCGCGATGAAGCAGACGCATGCGAATGCGGCTGCCTACGACCAATGGTTACGCGAGCAGGTGCAGGAATCCATCGACGACCCCCGTCCGAACCTGGACCATGAGGCAGTCGTGACGAAGGCCCTCGCCCGCGTCGACGCGATGCGCAAGGGAAAGCGTGGCAAGACTTGAATGGCGCCCACTGGCCGAGGCGGATCTACTGGACATCCTGGAGTACATCGGCAAGGACGATCCGGACGCTGCCTTGGCCTTGGTGGAAATGATGCGCGAGAAGGTGAACGGCTTGGCAATCTATTCGAGGATCTACCGGGCTGGGCGCGTTGCCGGAACGAGAGAGATGGTGGTCCACCCGAACTACTTGATTGTCTATCGCATCGATGCCGATGTGGTGACTATCCTCCGGATCAAGCATGCGCGACAACAGTGGCCGTCATGATTCGAGAGGTGCGCCGAAATGAAAAAAGCCCTGCAAGTGCAGGGCTTTTTTCATGCCTGAATCGGCGAATTCTTTGGTGGGCGGTACTGGGATCGAACCAGTGACCCCTGCCGTGTGAAGGCAGTGCTCTACCGCTGAGCTAACCGCCCAAAGAGCCTTGAATTATGACGGGGCTTCGTTACTGCGTCAAGCCTTATTTTCGTCTCATTCCATCCGGCGGGATGCGATCCGTGCCTTGGCAGTGCCGTAACGCGAATCGAGGCGTGATTCTAGCGTCATCGTTCACTTTTTTCCAGCGTTATTTTGCATGAATGTGAATTTGTCGCCGGAGCGCGGGATGGCGCGGTATGGCGGAAGGCAGCCGGCGTCGAACCGATGGAGTCGAACGCGTCAGGGCTGGCCGATCGGCATGCCTTGGCGAGGTGCTGGGACGAGGGAGAGAGAGGGAACAGCGGAAGAGGGGAGGACCCGTCCGCGCGGCGCCAATGCACCACGCGGACGAAGCAGGGAAAGCAGGGAAGGCGATCAGCCCTCGGTCGGCGGCACGAAGCCGGCGGCCTGGTCGGCACCGTCGCCGAAGAAATACTTCTCGGTCTGCTTGACCAGGTACTGGCGCGCGCGCGGGTCGGCCATGTTCAGGCGGTTCTCGTTGATCAGCATCGTCTGCTGCTTGAGCCAGCCCTGCCAGGCTTCCTTCGAGACGCTTTCATAGATGCGTTTGCCGAGTTCGCCCGGCAGCGGCGGAAAATCGAGGCCTTCGGCTTCCTTGCCGAGCTTGGCGCATTGAACCATACGGGTCATCGTTGACTTCTCCTGTGATCGACTGGGGTGGCGCGCGTCGCGCCGCTCAGAGGTGCTTCATCAGCACGAGCGACTTGCGCTGCCAGTTATAGAGTTTGCGGCGGTCCTCGGGCAGGTCGTCGACGGTCGCCTTGACGAAGCCGCGCTTGAGGAACCAGTGTTCGGTGCGGGTGGTGAGCACGAAGATGCGCGTGAGGCCCCGCGCGCGGGCGCGCTGCTCGATGCGCTTGAGCAGGCGCTCGCCGTCGCCCGAGCCCTGCGCCTCGGGCGCCACGGTCAGGCAGGCCATCTCGCCGATCTTCTCCTGCGTATACGGATAGAGCGCCGCGCAGCCGAACAGCACGCCATCGTGCTCGATCACCGAGAAGTGGTCGATGTCGCGTTCGATCTGGTGGCGGCCGCGCCGTACCAGGGTGCCATCGGTCTCGAGCGGCTCGATCAGCGTGAGGATGCCGCCCACGTCGTCGGGCGTGGCTTCGCGCAGGCTTTCCAGGTTCTCGTACGAGATCATGGTGCCCACGCCGTCGTGCAGGAACAGTTCGAGCAGCACGCTGCCGTCGAGCGAGTAGGGCAGCAGATGCGCCCGTGCCACGCCGCCGCGGCAGCCGCGAACCGCGTGCTTCAGGTAGAAGGCCTCGTCGCCCTGCACATTGCCGGAATCGAGCAGGTCGGCGGCCGCGTCGAGCGACATTTCGCGGATCAGCTCGCCGTCGCCGTCGAGCACGCCCGGCGCCTCGGTCAGGAAGATCAGCTTGTCGGCGCGCAGCGCGATCGCGGCAGCCGAGGCGACATCCTCCATCGACAGGTTGAAGGCTTCGCCGGTCGGCGAGAAGCCCAGCGGCGAGAGCAGCACCAGCTTGCGGCTGGCCAGCGAGTGGCGGATCGATTCCGCATCGATCTTGCGCACCACGCCGGTGTGCTGGAAATCGACGCCGTCGAGAACCCCGACCGGGCGCGCCGTGACGAAGTTGCCCGACACCACGCTGATGTGGGCATGCGCCATCGGCGAATTCGGCAGGCCCTGGCTGATCGCCGCCTCGATGTCCAGACGCACTTCGCCGGCCGCCTCCTTCGAGGATTCGAGCGCGCGCGCGTCGGTGACGCGCAGCCCGTGCGAGAACTCCGATTCCACCCCGTGCAGGCTCAGCTGTTCCTCGAGCTGCGGCCGCGAGCCGTGCACCAGCACGATCTGGATGCCCATCGCCTGCAACAGGGCGATGTCGGCGACCAGCGCGTTGAGCAGCCCCTGCTGCACCACCTCGCCGCCGAAACCGACCACGAAGGTGCTGTTGCGAAACTTGTGAATATAGGGCGCGACGGAGCGCATCCAGTCGACGAACTGGGCGTGGCTGATCGCGGTCGCGTCGACGGGCGACGGCGCCGGGGCGGCGGGGAGGTCGGTTTGGGAATTCATGGGCGGGATTATAATGCGCCCCCATGTCGAATGTACCCAAAAGCTCCGCACCGAAGCACCCGGATGCGCAGGCCGGCGAACGCGCGCAACCGGCGGCGTCCCCCGCGTCCCCCTCGTCGCAATCGCAGCCGCCGCGTCGTGCGCCGCAAGCCGCGCCCTCGGCGCCTTCCCCCTCCGCTCGAGACACCCGCCCGGGCCAGGCACAGCCCGAGCGGCCCCCGCGCGCGCCGCGCCAGGAGCGCGAGACCGGCGC
>NZ_VWWK01000167.1:0-15206 GCF_011753035.1 Burkholderia sp. Ax-1720
CGCGGCCGACGCCGCGCCCGGCGCGGGCGCGCTCATCGCGCCGCCTGCTGGCCGGCGGCCGGCAGCGGCGTGTCGACCCATTCGGTGCCCGTCACCGGCACCGCCAGGAAGCGCCGGTACAGCTCGGCCTGGGTCGCCTTGACGTCGAGCGCCTTGAAGCGATCCGGGTAGAACCACTTCGCGAAGGCCTCGATCGCGATGATGTTGTAGGGCGAGTCGTAGTAGTCGTGGGCGATGCCGTGCACGCGGCCGTCGTGGATCGCCTTGATGGTGTCGAAGCCGGGCCGCGCCACCAGTTGCGCGAGGCTGGCGCGCGCGTCCTGCTCGCTGGTCTGCGCGCCGACGCGCAGCGAGGCCAGCCCCGGCTTGGTGCGCGAGCCGGTGGCGATATAGACGTCGGGCCGCGAGGCGATGATCTGCTCCATGCTCAGGTCGCCGAGCACGCCGGGCAGCAGGTCCGCCGCGATATTGCGGCCGCCCGCGGCGCTGATGAATTCGCCGAAGTTGCCCTTGCCGGCCGTGTGGCAGCAGCCGGCATCCCACACGCCCGCCAGCATGTCGATGAACACCTTGGGCCGCTGCGCCTCGGGAATCGCGCCGACCACCTGCTGCACGCGCGCCAGGTGCTGCTGGTAGAAGGCGAGGTAGTCGCTGGCGGCCTGCTCGCGATGCAGCACCTGGCCGAGCAGGCGGATGCTGGGCAGCGTGTCCTGCATCGGATGCAGGCGGAAGTCGATGAACACCACCGTGGTGCCGGTCGCCTCCAGTTGCTTGACCAGCGCGTTGTAGCGGCTCGGGCCGTGGCCCGCGATGCTGAAGATCGCCACGTCGGGCTTGAGCGCGAGCGCCTTCTCGTCGCTGATGCTGTCCTCGCTGGCGCGGCCGATCAGCGGGATCTCGCGGATCGCGGGGAAGCGCTGCGCATAGGCGTTGAAGCGCTGCGGGTCCATGGTCGGCAGGTCGCCCTGCCAGCCGACGATGCGCGCCAGCGGATGCTGGCCTTCGAGCAGCGCCACCGCCTCGAGCGTGCGGCTCTCGCCGAGCAGGATGCGCTTCGGGTCGGCGGCCGGAATCCGGATGGTGCGCCCGGCCAGGTCGGTGACGGTCATGGCGGCGGCCGGCGCGGCCGGGGCCTGCGCCATGGCCGGCGAGGCGCAGACGGCGGCGGCGCCCAGCACGATGGCGGCGGCCGCCAGGTTCGCGGCGCGGCGCGCCGGCTCGGCGAGCTTCAGGTGGGCGCGGGCCGCGCGGACGAAGCGGGAAATCGGCATGGTTGACATCTCAAATGAGAACGATTGCTATTTGTGCGTGGCCGACACTGTAGCGGCGCTTTGTAATGTCGGTGTGTTGCGCCGGGCGGCTTTTGTAATGGAATGTGTTGGCGCTCCGCGCCTTACCGCATTGCCTGCCGAAACCTTCGTTCGCCGGGCTCGCGCGAGCCTTGGCATCTGCTCGCGCGCAGCGGCGGTTCGCGGTAAGGTCGCGTCAGCGTCGCCGTTGCACGAGCGCCGCCGCGCCTGCCGGCGCCCTCGCCTGTTTCCTGGATCCTCTCTGCCCGTCACGCCCATGACCCTGCGCCTGTGGCCCGACTCGCTGTTCGGCCGTCTCGTGGTGACCCTTGCGGCCGGCATGTTCGCCGGCCAGTTGCTGACCAGCACCATCTGGTTCGACACCCACGATTACCGCACGCTCGAGATCCCCTCGCGGCTGTTCGCCAGCCGGCTGGCCGATACCATCCGCCTGCTCCGGAACGCGCCCGATGCCGCCACGCGCGAAGCCACGCTCGCGCGCCTGTCGGACGCGCGCTACCAGTTGCGCCCGGTCGACACGCCCGAGCCGGCGCGCGCCGCGCCGAACCTGGTGCTGCGCGCCACCGGCGGGCTGATCTCGGGCGTCATCGAGCGGCGGCTCGGCCAGCACGTCGAGCTGCGGCTGCTCGATGCCGAGCTGCGCGACGACGCGGGCCGGCATCGCGGCATCCTGAGCCTGTTCGATTCGCGCATGCCGATGGGCGACTTCCACCTGCAACTGCAGGTGCCGGGCCAGGGCTGGCTCGACGTGGTCGCGCACGAGGGGCAGGCGGGCATGCACAGCGAGCCGGGCACGCTGGTGGCCGACTACCTGCTGCGGCTCTACCTGGTGCGCCTCGCGGCGGTCTGCCTGCTCGCCTTCGTGGCGGTGCGCTTCGCGCTGCGGCCGCTGCGCAGCTTCGCGAAGGCCGCCGAGGCGCTCGGCCGCAACATCTACCAGGCGCCGCTCGCCGTCGACGGCCCGCAGGAAGTGCGCAGCGCCGCGAAGGCCTTCAACGCGATGCAGCAGCGCCTGATCGACAGCTTCGGCGAACGCACGCGGCTGCTGAGCGCCGTCTCGCACGACCTGCGCTCGCCGCTCACGCGCCTGCGGCTGCGCGCCGAGATGCTGCCCGATCCGCTCTGGCGCGAGCGCCTGCGCGGCGACCTGGACGAGATGGAGGCGATGGTACGCGCCACGCTGGACGCGGTGCAGGGCATCGAGATCACCGAGCCGCGCCAGCGCATCGACATCGATTCGATGCTGGCGGGGCTGGCCGAGGACGCGCGCGATGCCGGCCACGCGGTGCGTATCGAGGGGCATGCCGGCGCGCCCTACCCGGGGTTCGCGCGCAACCTGAAGCGCGGCCTGCAGAACCTGCTGGACAATGCGATCCGCCATGGCGGCGCCGGCGAGGACGAGGTGTCGATCCACGTCGACGAGCACGGCGGCTCGCTGCGCATCGTGATTCGGGATCACGGGCCGGGCTTGCCGGATCCGGCGCTGCTGGAACGCGTGTTCGAGCCTTACTTCCGGGCGGGCGGCCGCGAAGGTCGGCCGGCGCCGGAAGGTACCGGGCTGGGGCTGACCATCGCGCGCGGCATCGCCACCGCGCATGGCGGCACACTGGTGCTGAAGAATCGCGTGGAAGACGGGCGGATCGCGGGGCTCGACGCGGAGCTGGTGTTGCCGAGGTAACCGGCTTGCACCGGCGCCGCGATTCGCCAGCGTCGAGCGTCCTCAATCGCCGGTCGGCGCGCGGCGGTACCTGGCCACGTACTTCGCCTGGGCAATGACTCTGCCATGCATCTGATACGCGACGACGGCGGGACTCGCCGCCGGAGCCACCTCGATTCGTGCCACGTCGAGCGCGGACGCCGTCACGACATATCGATGCGATTCCCCCTTGGGCGGGCACGGTCCACCGTATGCGGACTCGCCGAAATCCGTCAAGGTCTCGACCGCGCCCGCCGGCAAACGCTTCGGATTGCCGGAAGCGCCGCTGTCGAGCGACGATTCGGACGGCGGGATGTTGACGACCGCCCAATGCGTCCAGCCCAGTCCTCCGGTCGGCGCATCGGGGTCGAAAATCGTCACGACCAGGCTCTTCGTGCCGCGCGGAACGTGAGCCCATGAAATGCGCGGCGATACGTTCTCCCCGTGACAGCCGAAGCCTCCATACACCTGCTGGTTCGAAAAGTACCCGTCGCGCAGGCCGTCGACCTCGATCGTGAACGACTCCGCGCGGGCTGCCGCGGGGGTCAGCGCCAGCGCAACGAACGCGCATGCGATGACGGACAGGGAAGTCTTCGCTCTCACGGTCAGTAGTCCCATACCACCGGCACGAAATGGAAGCCCTGGCCCTGCCTGGCCACGTGGCCGATCGAGGGGAACGCGACGTGCGCGGCGGCCAGCAGGGCGCCGGTTTCGACGGCTTCGTCGAGTAGCGCGACGCGCACCCGCGCCGCCTCTTCGGGATCGTGCTCGAAGCCGTTCTGCCAGTCGGGATGGTCGAAGTTGACCTGGAAGATCGCATCGCCCACGAAGGTCAGTTTTTCGCCGCCGGATGCCACGTCCACCACGCAGTGCCCCGGCGTGTGCCCACCCGTCACGCGCGCCGACACGCCCTTGGCCACCTCCACCACCTGGTCGAACTGGACGATGTTTTCGCCGTAGATCTCCACGAAGGTCGCGGCCGCCTTGCGCAGGGCGGGAGGCACGGTTTCCGGCATCACCGTCTTGCTGAAGTCCGGATCCTGCCAGAACGCCACTTCCCTGGCCGACACGTGAATGCGCACGTCCGGGCGCAGCCTGGCCTTGATGCCGGCAACGTTCAGGCCGCCGACGTGGTCCATGTGCATGTGCGTGATCACGATGTCGGTAATCGCGGCCAGGTCGATACCGGCCGATTCCAGGCGCATCACCGCGCGGCCGGCGCGCGTGAAATACTCGAAACCGTCGCCCACGCCGGAGTCGATCAGGATCAGCCGGTCGCCGCTGCGCACCAGCGCGATATTCAGCGCCCAGTCGAACATGTCACGCTGCAGGAAACGGCCGTCGAACCATGCGTTGCGCTCGGCTTCGCCGACGTTGGTCGACATGGTGGAGGTGGGCAGCGGCAGGACGCCGTCGCTGATCAGCACGACGTCGAGCTCGCCCACGCGCACGGCGTAGCGGGACGACACGAGTTCGCCTGCCTCTTGCCCGCCGAGCCTGGCGATGACCGGCCGCACATTGCGAGTTGTTTCGCTCATTTTCAATCGTCCAGTTGAGTCGTTACGGTGAGCCGCGCCGCACCGCGCGATACGCTTCGCCAGCACGGCTACGAGTGTCGCGCGCTTCGTTTTCCTGCTTGTCGAAAGCACGCGTGACAGATAGTAGTCAGCGGGAGCGAAGGCCAGTAGCACCGCGAATGCCCACGCGACGTTGTCCGGACGACAACAATCCACCGCGAATGGGCGCAGGCGCCAGAGCGACGATCTCGCCGCCGGCTTGCGAGTTCGCCGCCGACACCGGACGCCCCAACTTCGCATCGACGCTACTGGCTGCGCGCCGCGCGTCGAGCGCGGCGCCCGGCGTGTCAGACTGATCGATTCCCGGCGTGTGCCGCGCCGGACCTGTCCATCACGGGCCGCCCGCCCGCGCCCCGCTCTCGCGCTCGCCATGATTCGCCTCGATTCCCATCTGCTGCTCGATCCGCCGCCCTATCCGGACCACGGCTACGCGCGGCTCGCCGATCGTCTCAAGCATCTGCTCGCCACGCGCGGCGACCTGCTGTTCATCCAGGCCGAGGCGATGCTCGCGCTGGAGGCGGTGGCGACCAGCCTGGCGCGGCCGGGCCTGGTGGCGCTCAATGTCGTCACCAGCCCTTACGGCGCCTGGTTCGGCGCGTGGTTGCGGCGCGGCGGCGCCAGCGTGCACGAGGTCGCGGCCGAAGCGGGACAGGCGATCGAGATCGAGGCCGTGACGGCCGCCGCCGAGGCGCTCGGGCACATCGACCTGCTGGCCGCCGTGCATGCCGAATCGTCGACGGGCGCGCTGAACCCGCTCGCAGCGCTGGCCGCGCTGGCGCGTTCGCGCGATGCGCTGTGCGTGGTGGATGCGGTGGCCTCGGTCGGCGGCCACGAACTGGCGCTCGACGCACTGGGGGTCGATATCGCCGTGATCGGCCCGCAGAAGGCGCTGGCCGGGCCGGCCGGCATTTCGGCGGTAGCGCTCAACGCGCGCGCCTGGGAGCGGCTGGCCGCGCCCGCCCATGCGGCGCCTTCCAGCCTGTCGCTGGCCGGGCTGCGCCGCGACTGGCTCGAACGCGGCCGCGGCGCGCTGCCGGGCACGCCCGCGCCGCTCGAATTCCATGCGCTGGAAGCCGCGCTCGACCGGATCGAGGCGGAAGGCATCGCGCAGACCGTCGCGCGTCATGCACGGGCCGCGCGCGCCTGCCGCGACGCATTGCGCGCGCTCGGCGTGAGGCCCTGGATCGCGCGCGACGAGGCCGCCTCGGCGCTGGTCACCACCGCGCCGGTGCCGCCCGGCATCGACGGCACGCTGCTGATCTCGCATGCGCGCCGCCACGGTGTCGAGCTCACGCCGGGCGTGGGCGAGATCGCCGCGCGCGTGCTGCGCCTGAACCACACCGGCCTGCGCGCGACCGAGGACGCCGTGCACGCGAGCATCGTCGCCTACGGCAGCGCGCTCGAACAGCAGCGGCATCCCGTCGATCTCGACGCGGCGGGCCAGGCCATCACCGAGGCCTACGCGGCCGGGTGAGGACGACGCTCGACCTCGCCCGCGCCCTCGTCAGCCCCCCACCGAATAACGCAAGGCATCGCAGGCATCGGGATCGGTCCAGGCCGGAAACAGGCTGGACGGGTCGTCGAAGCCGTCGGCGATGCGCGCGGCCAGCGCGGGGTTGCGCTGCGCCGCGCCGAACAGGCCCAGCACGTGCGGCGCCGGCGCCATCAGCAGGGAATTGCTCCACTGCACCGTGTAGACGGCCTCGCGCCAGTAGGCGGCGAACGTCGACAGCATCCAGTCATGGCCGAACGGCAGGCTGCCGCGCGCGCTGATCGAGGCCACGTAGCTCGCGCTGCACTTGGCCGCGCTGTTCGCGCCCTGCCCCGTGATCGGATCGTGCAGCACCACCGCGTCGCCCATGCCGAGCACGGCGCGCCCGGAAGGCAGGATGGCGATCGGATGACGCACGGTGGGCGTGACCGAGCCGGTCAGCGTGCCGTTCGCATCGGTCAGCTCGACATAACGGCAGGCGTCGAGCTCCCAGGGCGTGAAGCGCCGCAGCAGTTCGAGCGAACGGCTCAGGTGGGCGGTGGCCGAGCGCACGTCGCGCCAGCCGTCCAGCGGGCCGCCCGGCATGGCCTCGAACACCGCCACGTGACAGGGCCCGGAATGCGTCAGCGCCGGCATCACGAAAATCTCGCCGGCGCCCGGCACGACATTGAAACTGACCGCGTCGGCGGGCCCGACGCGGCCGTCGCAATGCAGGAAGGTCAGCGCGAGCGAGCGCTGCGGCCCGCGGAACACCGAGCGCACCGCGTCGCGCTCGAACAGTTGGCCGAGCTCGCCCTTGCCGGTGGCCACCAGCACCAGCTCGTGCGAGGCGGCCAGCTCCTCCAGCAGCGCCACGTCGGCGGTGGCGATGCGCACCTCGCCCCCCTTGGCGCGCACGCTGCGCAAGGCGGCGGCGAACTTGATGCGCTGGTCGATCGCGGCCGCGCCGCGCGTGAGCGCCCCGCGCCAGGCGATCGCCTTGCCGTTCGGGCTGTGTGGATCGGCCACCGCGAAGCTGATCGCGTTGATCGGCGGACAGGCGTCGCGGCCATGCTCGATGCCGGCCTCGCGCTCGAGCCGCAAGGCGCTGCCGAACAGGCACTGGCTCGACATCACGCGGCCGCGCTCGACATCGTCCGCATCGCGCTCGGCCACCAGCGTGACCGCGTGCCCGCGCGCGAGCAGCGCCAGGCTGGTCTGCAGGCCCGCCTGCCCCGCACCGACCACCGCGATCCTGCGGCTGGCTCCCGCGGGCAGGGGCTTGTCCACTTCCTTCATTCCATGACTCCGTCTCTTCGTTCAGCGGCGGGCGCCATGCCCGACCTCGCGGGGGCGTCGCGCGCTGGTGTTGTTGCGTGTACCTGATGCTGAACGCGCGAGAGCCGGCGATTATTCCGCGCGATCGGCGGAATTCGGAACAGCGGTTCGAAACGGAAAGGACGACAGGAAGGAAGACGGAAGGCGCAGCGGGAAGCGAGAGGAAATGATCAGCGGATTGCCCGGCTCATCGTCGCGGCATCGGCGATGCTTCGGATACCGATGGGCTTCGACGAAGCAGGATGGCTCGGTTCGAGGTCCGCGCCGGCTTGCACCGCGCCGGTGCGGCGTGCCGGCGTGGACGAACCGGGCAGGCGGCGGCACGCATCGCGCGCCGCCGCCGGAGGGGAAGCCGACAAGGAAGCGGGAAAAAACCGGCTCAGCGCACCAGGCCGCGCGCGGCGAGATTGCGGAACAAGGCACGCGTGCCGAATTCCCAGGGCGCGACCTCGGTGCACAGCGAGACGCGATTGACCAGCGCGCCCAGCGAGGCGGTCGAGATCCGCACGCTGTCGCCCAGGTGGTGCGTGAAGCCGGCGCCGGCCTGGTCGCGGTCCTGGATCGGCGAGAACATGGTGCCGAGGAACAGCATGAAGCCGTCCGGGTATTGATGATGCGTGCCGCAGGTCTGTGCGACCAGGTCGAGCGGATCGCGGCTGATCTCGGACATGTGGCTCACGCCGTCGAGCACGAAGCCGTCCTCGCCCTCGATGCGCAGCGCCACCGAAGCCTGGCGCACCGTGTCGATCGTGAAGCGCGTGTCGAACAGGCGCACGAAGGGGCCGATCGCGCAGGAGGCGTTGTTGTCCTTGCACTTGCCCAGCAGCAGCGCCGAGCGGCCCTCGATATCGCGCAGGTTGACGTCGTTGCCGAGCGTGGCGCCCACCGCCGCGCCGCGCGCATTGACGGCCAGCACCACCTCGGGCTCGGGATTGTTCCAGGTGGAGATCGGCAGCAGCCCGACCTCGCTCGCGAAACCGACCGCCGACATCGGCTGCGACTTGGTGAACACCTCGGCGTCGGGCCCGATGCCGACCTCCAGGTATTGCGACCAGACGCCCCGCGCCTGCAGCTCGCGCTTGAGCTTCATGGCCGCCTCGGAACCCGGCACGACCTGCGACAGGTCGGTGCCGATCGCATGCTGGATGGTGGCGCGCACTTCCTCGGCGCGGCTCGCGTCGCCGGCCGCCTGCTCCTCGATCACGCGCTCGACCAGGCTGACCGCGAAGGTCACGCCGCAGGCCTTGATGGCCTGCACGTCGCAAGGCGCGAGCAGGCGCAGCGCGGGCGACGCCCCGCCATCCAGCTGCGCGGCCAGCAGCTCGCGCGCCGAACCGAGCGGCTCGCCCTCGGCCTGCCGGGCGAAGCCGGCCGGGTCCGCCTGGTCGAACAGGTCGGCCGTGGTCGGCGCCGCCGCCGTGATGTCGAACAGCTCGCCGCCGCGCACCACCACCACGCTGGGGCCCTCGAAGGCCGCGGTCTTGCGCCAGACGCGGCCCACCAGCAGCGCGTCGTCGAGATCGGCGGGCAGCAGGGCGTCGATCGGGTGGGCTTGGGTCGAGGGGGTCGAGGGGGTCGAGGGGGTCGAGGGGGTCGAGGGGGTCGGGGCGTTCATCGATGTCTCCAGTTTGGGATGCGCACGATGCTACGGGCCCCCTGCCCGGCTGTCCAAGGGGCCGGCGTATAATCCAGCCCGCTGGACACATCGACCGGGGCCGCCGGCCGGCGCCCGCCAACCACGAGGCCGCGATGCCCGACAAACCCACCGACGTGCCCGCCATCGCGCGGGTCCACGACATCCTCGAGGCGCTCAAGACGAGCCGCCGCCCGACCTCCGCGAAGGACCTGCTGGCGCTGACCGGCATGCCGCGCAGCACGCTGTACCTGACGCTGGAGGCGCTGGAGCGGCGCCAGTGGCTGGTCAAGATCGGCGACGGCTACGCGATCGGCGTGGCCCTGTTCGAGATCGGCAGCACCTACCTGCTGGCCGACTTCACGCTCGACGCGTTCCGTCGCGAGGCCGCGTGGTTCGTGGCGAAGCACAACGAGGCGGTGCAGATGGCCGTGCTGGATCGCGCCGAGGTGGTCTACCTGGCGCGCGAGGATCCGTCGCGCGCGGTGCGGCTGGTTTCCGACATCGGCTCGCGGCTGCCGGCGCATTGCTCGGCGCTCGGCAAGGCGCTGCTCGCCAGCCTCGACGACGAAACCGTGCAGATGATCATGCCGGCGCGGCTGCGCGCGCTGACCGAGCATTCGCTCACGCGCCGCGCCGACCTGCTGGCCGCGCTGGCCGAGGTGCGCGAACGCGCCTACGCGATCGAGCGCGAGGAGGCCTGCACGGGGCTGGCCTGCCTGGCCGTGTTCGTGGGGGTGTCCTCGGCGGGCAAGCGGATCGCCGTCAGCACCAGCGTGCCGGTCGACCGGCTCACGCCGCAGCGCGAGACGCGGCTGCTGGTCGACCTGACCACGCTCGCGCAACGCGTGGCACGCGGGCTGTGACGACGAGTCGTCGACAAGGCGGCGGCCGAATGCCGCCGCGCTTCCCGCCATGCTTCCCGCCCGCGAGCCTGCCCCCCGCCGCGCCTAGGCCGCCCGGCGCCGCCTGGGCCCGCGCCCCGCGGCCAGCCGCGCCTCGCGCACCGCGCGATCGAAACTCTCCTCGGTGGCGACGTGCCGATGATCGACGCTGACCAGCCACTGGCCGCCCGCCTGGCACCAGCGGATCCGCCGCTCGTCCACCAGCAGGGAGAACCAGCGCCACAGATCGGCATCCTGCGCGTTCGCGTCGGTGGCGGCGTGGCGACGCGCGTGATCGAGCCCGTTCATCCCCTCAGGCTCGCCGGCTAGAAGATCTTGCCGGGATTGAGCAGGTTACGCGGGTCGAGCGCCTGCTTGATGGCGCGCATCGCGGCGATATCGGTCTCGCGCCGGCACTGCCCCAGGTGCTCGCGCTTCTTGGTGCCGATGCCGTGCTCGGCCGAGATCGAGCCGCCGAATTCGCCGGTGATGGCATAGACGATCGCGTCGATCTCCTCGTGGCGATGCCGGTCCATGCCCGGCACGTCCACCACGACATGGATGTTGCCGTCGCCGAGATGCCCGTAGGTCATCACCAGTGCATCGGGCCAGCGCGCGCGCAGCCGCGCCTCGAGCCGCTGCGCCGCCTCGCCGACCTGGGCGATCGAGAAACTCACGTCGTAGGCGGCGTGATCGGGAATGAAGCGCTGGTACTCGCCCGGCGCATCGCGGATCGCCCAGAAATCGCGGGCATGCGCCTCGGACGAGGCGATCGCCGCGTCGGTCACGATCTCCTCGCCGAGCATCTCGGCCAGGAATTCGACGAAGCCCTCCTCGTGCCGCGCCGGATCGGTGCCGACGCTTTCCAGCAGCACGTAGAACGGATGCGCGCCCGCCAGCGGCGCGCGCAAGTTCGGCAGGTTGGCGAGCACCGCGTCGTGATAGCCGGCCCACATCACCTCGAAGGCCGACACGCCGGCGGCGAGCCCCGCCTGGGCGCGCGCCAGCAGCGTGGTGACCGCCGCGAAATCGGGCAGCCCGCACCAGGCGGTGGCCACCGCGGTGGGCCGGGGCCGCAGCCGCAGCACCGCGCGCGTGATCACCGCCAGCGTGCCCTCGCTGCCGATCAGCAGGTGCCGCAGGTCGTAGCCGCTGTTGTTCTTGATCATCTTGTCGAGGCCGCCCACCACCTCGCCGCTGGCCAGCACCGCCTCCAGGCCGAGCGCCTGGTCGCGCATCATGCCGTACTTGATGACGCGATTGCCGCCCGCGTTGGTGGCGAGGTTGCCGCCGATCGTGCAACTGCCGCGCGCGCCGAGGTCGAGCGGGAAATAGAAGCCGGCCGCGGCGGCCGCGTCCTGCACGCTCTGCAGCACCGCGCCGGCTTCCACCGTCATGGTGCCCGACACGGCGTCGATCTCGACGATGCGGTTCATCCGCTCCAGGCTCAGGGCCACTTCGCCGCCCAGCGCGTTGGCGCTGCCGACCAGCCCCGTCAGCCCGCCCTGGGTGACGACCGGCAAGCCGTGCCGCGAGCAGATCGCCAGCGCCCGCGACACCTCCTCCGTGCTGCGCGGGCGCAGCAGCGCGCGCGGCCGCGCCCCGCCGATGCCGCTCCAGTCCTCCACGCGGCGATCGCCGAACTCCTCCGGCAGCGCGACGATCTGCGCGCCGAGCGCGTCGCGCAACGCGGCGACGCCTTCCTCGATGGTCATGATGGTTCTTTCCGCAATTGAGTCGATGGGTCGATACGATTTCCGGCTGCGCTGGCGCCGCCGCCCTGCCCTCACCAGACCGTGTAGCCGCCGTCCATCACCAGGTCCGTGCCGGTCACGAAGGCGCTCGCGCGCGAGGCCAGGAAGATCACCCCCGGCGCGATCTCCTCGGGCCGCGCCATGCGCGCGAGCGGCGTGCCGCCGAGCCATTGCTCGCGCCAGGCCTGGTTGTCGAAGCCGCGCTGGGTCAGCTCGGTGCCCACGTAGCCGGGCGAGATGGAGTTGACGCGAACGCCGTCGGCGGCCCATTCGGCGGCCAGCGAGCGCGTCAGGTGGATCACGCCCGCCTTGGAGGCGTTGTAGGACGCCTGCGGCTGCGGCTTGTTGACGATCGAGCCGCTCATGCTGGCGATATTGACGATGCGCCCCGAGCGGCGCGGCAGCATGTGGCGCGCCGCGCTGCGCGCGCAATAGAACACCCCGTCGAGATTGACGGCCAGCACCGCGCGCCAGGCCGCGTCGTCGGTGTCGAGCGCGGGCGCGTTGCGCACCACGCCGGCGTTGTTGACCAGCACGTCGAGGCGCCCGTGGCGCGCCACCACCGCGTCGAAGGCGGCATCGACCGAGGCCGAGTCGGTCACGTCGAGCTGCACGAAACCGCCGCCGATCTCGTCGGCGGCATGCTGGCCGAGTGCGGCGTCGCGATCGGCGATCACCACCGTCGCGCCGGCCTCGGCCAGGCCGCGCGCGATGGCGCGGCCGATCCCCTGGGCACCGCCCGTCACCACGCAGATGTCGCCGTCGAGCCGGAAGCTGTCGAGCATCGCGGGCCCGCTCACGACGCGCTCCCGGCGAAGCGCACGATCTCGGCGCGGCCGTCGGCGTAGCCGACGATCATCTCGCTGGCGATGCCGACGAACAGGCCGTTCTCGACCACGCCGGGAATCGCGTTGAAGCGCGGCGCGAGCGCGCGCGGCTCGGCGATCGCCTCCAGATGGCAGTCGAGGATCCAGTTGCCGCTGTCGGTCACCACCAGTTGCCCATCGCGCATGCGCCGCTCGATCCTCACCGCGGGCGCGAAACCGGCCGACACGAACAGTTCGCGCAGCAGCCGTTCGGTGCTCTGCCAGCCGAACGGGATCACCTCGATCGGCAGCGGGAACCGCCCCAGCGTGTCGAACACCTTCTTGTCGTCGACCACCGCCACCATCTTGCGCGAGGCCGCCGCGACGATCTTCTCCCACAGCAGGCAGGCGCCGCCGCCCTTGATCATGCTGCCCTCGCGATCGATCTCGTCGGCGCCGTCGATGGTCACGTCGAGGCGGTCGATCTGGCCGAGGTCGGTGAGCGGCACGCCGAGTTCGAGCGCCAGCTCGCGCGTGGCGTTCGAGGTCGGCACGCCGACGATCTCCAGGCCGTCGCGCACGCGCGGCGCGAGCGCGCGCACGAACCAGTGCGAGGTGGTGCCCGAGCCGAGCCCGACCTTCATGCCGGATCGCAGGTAGTGATCGACGGCCTTGATGCCCGAGACCAGCTTGGCCTCGTCCTGCTTGTTGGCGGGCTGCAGGTGGGCATAACCCGGTTCGATGTGCGTGCTCAATCGTGTCTCCGTTCTGAAAGGTCGGCGGATCTCGCCGGCGCCATGCGCGGCGCCGGGCTCAGTCCATGAATTTGTCGGTGAACCAGGGGTCGAGCGCGGCCAGGTTGTCGGGCAGCTCGCGCCCTTGCCTCAAGCCCAGCATCGCCACCAGCATGTTGACCACCAGCAGGTGGTTGATGCGCGCCGTCAGCGGCGTGTACAGCTCGGTGTTCTCGTAGGCCGGCACCGCGATGGTCAGGTCGCAGGTCTGCGCCAGGCGCGAGCCGGGCGCGCAGATCGCGATGGTCACCGCGCCCTTGCCCCTGGCCATCGCCGCGGCCATCACCAGCGACTTGGTGGAACCCGAATGCGAGAAGAACACCGCCACCTCGTCGTCGCGCAGGGTGGGCGCGAGCAGCAACTGGCGCTGGCTCTCCAGCACCACGCGGCAATGCAGGCCGAGCCGGAAGAACTTGTGCTCGGCGTCGAAGGCGATCGTCTCGGAGATGCCGAGCCCGAACAGGAAGATCCCCTTGGCCGCGATCAGGTGCGTGACGGCGCGCTCGATGGCGGCCGAATCGACGTCCGAGGCGAAGCGCTGGATCGCGTGCAGCGAGTTGTTGACGATCTTGCCGCAGACGTCGGCCGGCGTGTCCTCGCCGGTGATCGCCTCGTAGTCGAACGGCGCCTGCGGAATCAGGCCCTGGCCGAAGCGGACCTTGAAGTCCTGGTAGTCGACGCAGTCGAAGCGGCGGAAGAAGCGCACCACGGTCGGGTCGCTGGTCTGCGCGGCCTCGGACAGCTCGGCCATGCTCATCTTGAGCGCCGCCTCCGGCGCGTTCAGCAGCACGTCGGCGATGCGCATGGTGGCGCCCGTCAGCGACGGGCGTTCCAGCGCGATGCGGCGCAACAGGTCGTTTTTCATCAGGCTCCCGGCTCGCGCGGGGCATTGAGCGCCGCGCAGCGTGTC
The DNA here is from genome assembly GCF_011753035.1 of Burkholderia sp. Ax-1720. NCBI lineage: Bacteria > Pseudomonadati > Pseudomonadota > Betaproteobacteria > Burkholderiales > Burkholderiaceae > Burkholderia > Burkholderia sp. Ax-1720. Next base: position 14,174 of record NZ_VWWK01000167.1, read on the forward strand.
ACAAGTTCGGTAAAGGATTCGAGGCGCGCGCCGGCCGCCACCGGCACGCCGGGGCCGGTGCCCCAGTTGACGATCAGGCAGCGCACGCCGGCCGCCTCCGCGCATTGCGCGTCGATGCGGGTGTCGCCCACGTAGAGCGTGCGCGAGGGCGAGGCCTCGAGCTGCTCCAGGGTGGCGAGCAGGTGGCGCGGATGCGGCTTGCGCTCGGCGAGCGTATCGCCGCCCACCACGGCTGTGAAGTATCGCGCGATTCCGAAGTGCTCGAGCACGGCCAGCGCCAGGCCCTGCGCCTTGTTGGTACAGACGCCGAGCCGCAGCCCGGCCGCGTGCAGGGCCGGGATCGCCGCCAGCGCGTCGGCGTAGACGGTGGCGTGCGCCACCGGATGGCGCCGGTAGATCGCCAGGTAGGTCTCGACGTCGGCCGCCACGCGCGCGGGTTCGAAGTGCAGGCCCAGGCCCCGGTAGAGCTTGTCGATCAGGCCGAACGAGCCCTCGCCGATGAACTGCTCGACGAAGCGGACCGTCTGCGGCGGCAGGCCGTGGGTGGCGAGCAGGCGGTTGACCGCCGCGGTGATGTCGGGTGCCGTGTCGACGAGCGTGCCGTCGAGGTCGAACACCACGGCCTCGACGCCGGCCTGGCGGTCGAGCGGGTCGAGCGGGTCGAACTGCACGGGCGACTGCCCGAGCGGGCGGCTGGCGGAACGGGTCATGGGCGCGTGGCCTCCGGTGAGGGCCGGCCGGGGTCGCGGCCGCCGAGGGATGCGGGCGGAGCAGGCTCCGCGGCGATCTGCTGGAACACGGGGCGCAGCGTGTCGTAGAGCGTGCGCAGCGTGTCGAAACGGGCGTCGTAGAGCGCGCCGAGCCTGCTGTCGGGCGCCACGCGCGAGGTCACGGCCAGCGTGCCGGCCGCCTCGTCGAGCGAGGCCCACCAGCCTGCGCCGACCCCGGCCGCCAGCACCGCGCCATAGGCGCCGCCCTCGGCCGCGCCGGTGACGGTGGCCACCTCGCGCTGCAGCACGTCGGCCAGCAGCTT
>NZ_VWWK01000168.1:0-14907 GCF_011753035.1 Burkholderia sp. Ax-1720
CCCGGCTCGGCGCGCGCGTGGCGATGCTCGGCTGCGTCGGCGACGACGCGAACGGCGCGGCCCTGCGCGGCGCGCTGGAGGCCGAGGGGATCGATTGCGCCGCGCTGGCGACCGCCCGCGAGGGCGTGGCCACCGGCGTGGCGCTGATCGTGGTGGACGACGCGAGCCAGAACGCGATCGTGATCGTGGCGGGCGGCAACGGCGAGGTGACGCCGGCCGGCATCGCCGGGCACGATGCCATGATCGCGGCCGCCGACGTGCTGGTCTGCCAGCTCGAAACGCCGCTGCCGGCCGTGAAGGCCGCGCTCGAGGCGGGGCGCCGCCATGGCCGCGTGGTGGTGCTCAATCCGGCCCCCGTGCTCGGTCCCCTGCCGGACGGCTGGCTGCCGCTGGTCGACTGGCTGATCCCGAACGAGCTCGAGGCCGCCGCGCTGACGGGCATGAGCATCGCGACGCCCGAGGATGCGCAGGCGGCGGCAGGGCAACTGCGGGAAGCCGGCGCGCGCAACGTGATCGTCACGCTCGGCGCGCAAGGCGTGTTCGCCGCGCTGGCGGACGGCACGGCGCGCCACTATCCGGCCCCGAAGGTCGAGGCGGTCGATACCACGGCCGCCGGCGATACCTTCATTGGTGGCTTGTCGGCACGGCTGGCGGCGGGTGATGCGCCCGACGCGGCGATCCGTTTCGCCCAGCGGGCCGCCGCCCTGTCGGTGACGCGCGCGGGTGCCCAGCCCTCGATTCCGAGCTTCGCGGAAGTGCAGGGCTAGCGCCGCCTGCATCGCTCGGCACAATGCTTGTTCCCGAATCCGGCCTCGTGCCGGATTTTTTCATGGTCGCCACGATATTTATCGGGGCAGATCGCCGACACGCATCCCGCGCCTTCGTTTTTCATGCATGCCCATTTCGGGTGCATCCGGCCATCTCCCGAATCCTCGTCATGAGGATGTCCCGCCTCGTTCGACAATCGCTCGCGACGGCAGCCGATCGTTCGCCGTGGCGTGCCAATGATTCCATCGCCGATGGAGGCAATCCGGAAACCCGGAATTCGGGAAAGCGGGACGACCACCGACCGGTCACCTACCCGAGCACGCCGTCGTACGCGACGAGGACACAAGCTTTCGATGTCAGCTTTGTTCACCTTCATGCCCGTGACGTGACGATGTGAAATGCAGCGCTCGAGACACCTGCGCGAACGAGGGCAAGCGCGCATCGCACGACGGATTTTTCTCATCTCGCGAAGGTGGTGCGCGATGCGCGGCGCAGCATGACGATGCCGTCATCCGCGGATGGACCAGCGCGTCGATTGAGCGATCACGCAGCGACGGGCCGAATCGCAAAAAATTGTAACGAAAGCGATCGTTCTGTCGTCCGAAATGCCGGCTCGACCGTATAGCAAAACAGGGGGAACGTGTCCGATGCAGGAGCGGATTCGTTGCAGCAGGAGAGGGCGCGTGTGCAACGTTGCGAAGATCGGGAGGAACATTGTATGGCAGTCAAAATGCCTCGTCCAAGCGGGGTTTTTCTGAGTGTCGAACAACAACGTTCCGACTGAAGTTTGTTCGTGAAAAAAAAAGCAATTGGGTTTAGGATGAAATTGAACGGTCCTGCTTCGGCGTGATCTCACGAAGGCAAGATCGTCTTCAGACACAGGCGAGGAGGTAGCATGGATATTTACAGCAGCTTCGCGAACCGCTTCGAGAAAACCCGGGAGGAGGAGTTCTCGCTCGAAGAGTATCTCGCGCTCTGCAAGAACGATCCATCGGCGTACGCCACCGCGGGCGAACGCATGTTGGCAGCCATCGGGGAACCGGAGCAGGTCGATACGCGAAACGACCCGCGTCTGTCGCGGATCTTCGCGAACAAGGTCATCAAGGTCTATCCCGCGTTTCGCGAGTTCTACGGGATGGAGGAGGTGATCGAGCAGGTGGTGGCGTACTTCCGCCACTCCGCGCAAGGTCTCGAGGAAAGGAAGCAGATCCTCTACCTGCTCGGGCCGGTGGGCGGCGGCAAGTCGTCGATCGCCGAGCGTCTGAAGCAACTGATGGAACGCGTGCCGTTCTATTCGCTCAAGGGTTCGCCCGTCAACGAATCGCCGCTCGGGCTGTTCGACTACGACGAGGACGGCCCGATCCTGGAAGAGCAGTACGGCATTCCGCGTCGTTACCTCAAGAGCATCCTGAGCCCCTGGGCCGTCAAGCGCCTGCACGAGTACAACGGCGATATCCGCCAGTTCCGCGTGGTGCGCCGCTATCCCTCCATCCTTCGCCAGATCGGCATCGCCAAGACCGAGCCGGGCGACGAGAACAACCAGGACATCTCCTCCCTGGTCGGCAAGGTCGACATCCGCAAGCTCGAACAGTTCGCGCAGGACGATGCCGATGCCTACAGCTACTCGGGCGGCCTGTGCCTGGCCAACCAGGGCTTGCTCGAATTCGTCGAAATGTTCAAGGCGCCGATCAAGGTGCTGCATCCGCTGCTGACCGCCACCCAGGAAGGCAACTTCAAGGGCACCGAGGGTTTCGGCGCGATCCCGTTCGACGGCGTGATCCTCGCCCACTCGAACGAATCGGAGTGGAAGGCCTTCCGCAACAACAAGAACAACGAAGCCCTGCTGGACCGGATCTTCGTCGTCAAGGTGCCGTACTGCCTGCGTGTGTCGGAAGAGATCAAGATCTACGAGAAGCTGATCCGTAACTCCTCGCTGGCCGAAGCCGTCTGCGCGCCCGGCACGCTGAAGATGATGGCGCAGTTCTCGGCGCTCACGCGGCTGCACGAGCCGGAAAACTCCAGCCTGTTCTCGAAGATGCAGGTGTATGACGGCGAGAACCTCAAGGACACCGATCCGAAGGCGAAGTCCTACCAGGAGTATCGCGACTACGGCGGCGTCGACGAAGGCATGAACGGCGTGTCCACGCGTTTCGCCTTCAAGATCCTCTCGCGCGTGTTCAACTTCGATACCTCGGAGGTGGCCGCCAATCCGGTGCACCTGATGTACGTGCTCGAACAGCAGATCGAGCGCGAGCAGTTCCCGCCGGAAACCGAGCAGAAGTACCTGTCCTTCGTGAAGGACCTGCTGGCCTCGCGTTACGCGGAGTTCATCGGCAAGGAGATCCAGACGGCCTACCTCGAGTCGTATTCCGAGTATGGCCAGAACATCTTCGATCGCTACGTGACCTATGCCGACTTCTGGATCCAGGACCAGGAGTTCCGCGATCACGATACCGGCGAGAGCTTCGACCGCGCGGCCTTGAATGCCGAGCTCGAGAAGATCGAGAAACCGGCCGGCATCAGCAATCCGAAGGACTACCGCAACGAGATCGTGAACTTCGTGTTGCGGGCACGCGCGGCCAATGGCGGCAAGAATCCGGCCTGGGTCAGCTACGAGAAGCTGCGCGTGGTGATCGAGAAGAAGATGTTCTCGAACACCGAGGAGTTGCTGCCGGTGATCTCCTTCAACGCCAAGGGATCGGCGGAGGAGCAGCGCAAGCACGAGGACTTCGTGAACCGGATGGTCGCCAAGGGCTACACGCCGAAGCAGGTACGACTCCTGTGCGACTGGTATCTGCGCGTGCGCAAGTCCTCATGACACGCACGATGCATCGCCCGCGCGCCGGCGGCGCGCGGGCACCCTGAGCGACGCGCCGCACGGCGGATCGTGCGGCACGTCCCGGCGTATCGACTTTCGAGCGGGAGACCGGGAGTGCTTCATCAAATCATCGACCGCAGGCTTGCCGGCAAGAACAAGAGCATTGCAAACCGCGAACGCTTTCTGCGTCGCGTCAAGAACTACATTCGCCGCGCGGTGTCCGACGCCGTGCGCGACCGTAGCATCAAGGACATCCAAAGCACCCAGAGCATCACCATTCCGCGCAAGGACATCGCGGAGCCGACCTTCCGCCACACGTCGGGCGGGCGGCGCGAATACGTGCATCCGGGCAATTCCGACTACATCCGCGGCGACAAGATCCCGCGCCCGCCCGGCGGTTCGGGCGGTGGCGGCAGCCAGGCCAGCAACGAGGGCGAAGGGCAGGACGATTTCGTCTTCGAGCTGAGCCGCGACGAGTTCATGCAGTATTTCTTCGACGATCTCGAACTGCCGCGGCTGGTCAAGACGCACCTGCTGACCGTGCCGAGCTGGAAGAGCGTGCGGGCCGGCTGGGCCGCGGAGGGCACGCCGAACAACATCGACGTGGTGCGTTCGCTGCGCAGCGCGCTGGGCCGGCGCATCGCGCTCGGCTCGCCGCTCGTCAACGAACTGCGCGTGCTGGAGGCGCAGCTCGAGGAGCTGAAGGCCGACACCGCCGATCGCCGCGTCGAGATCGCCGAGCTCGAGGCGCAGATCCATCATCTGCGCGGGCGGATCTGGCGCATCCCCTTCATCGACCCGTTCGACCTGCGCTACGTGAATCGCGTGAAGCAGCCGCAGCCCTCCAGCCAGGCCGTGATGTTCTGCCTGATGGACGTGTCGGGCTCGATGGACGAGCAGCGCAAGGATCTCGCCAAGCGCTTCTTCATCCTGCTCTACCTGTTCCTGAAGCGGAACTACGAGCGCATCGAGGTGGTATTCATCCGCCACCACACGCGCGCCGAGGAAGTCGACGAGGACACCTTCTTCCACTCGACCGAAAGCGGCGGCACGGTGGTGTCGAGCGCGCTGGAACTGATGCGCAAGGTGATGGACGAGCGCTATTCGCCCAGCGAGTGGAACATCTACGGCGCGCAGGCCTCGGACGGCGACAACTGGACCGACGATTCGCCGAAGTGCCGCAAGATCCTCCAGGACGACATCCTGACCAAGACCCGCTACTTCGCCTATATCCAGGTCACGCCCGAGGAGCAGAACCTCTGGCTCGAATATGCCCAGCTCGCGCTGTCGCAGCCGCATATGGCGATGAAGAAGGTCGAGTCCGCCGCGGACATCTACCCGGTGTTCCGCGAACTGTTCGAAAAGCATGTGGAAACGTAACACCGTATGACGACACGCCATTTGCACAACGAAGCGCGCGGTTACCAGGCGCGCCACACGGGCGACGATGCGCCCGAACGCCGGCCCGAGGAATCGGACGCGGCGGCCGAGGCATCGTCGCCGCTCCCGGTAATGCCCGATTCCGGGCAGAAGGAAGGGCGCATGAACGTCGCCGAACGCAAGCCGCTGCCGTGCCCGTCGGACTGGACCTTCGAGCTGATCGAGGAGTACGACACGCACATCGCGCAGGTCGCCGAGCAATACGAGCTCGACGTCTATCCGATCCAGCTCGAGCTGATCAGCGCCGAGCAGATGATGGACGCCTACGCGTCCGTCGGGATGCCCGTCAACTACCGCCACTGGTCGTTCGGCAAGCACTTCCTGTCGACCGAGAAGAGCTACCGGCGCGGCCAGATGGGCCTGGCCTACGAGATCGTGATCAACTCCAACCCCTGCATCGCGTATCTGATGGAAGAAAATACGCTGACCATGCAGGCGCTGGTGATCGCGCATGCCGCCTACGGCCACAACTCCTTCTTCAAGGGCAACTACCTGTTCCGGCTGTGGACCGATGCGCACGCCATCATCGACTACCTGGTCTACGCGAAGAACTACGTGGCCGAGTGCGAGGAGCGCTACGGGCTCGACCGGGTCGAGGAACTGCTCGACTCCTGCCACGCGCTGATGAACTACGGCGTCGATCGCTACAAGCGCCCGCAGAAGCCTTCGTTGTCCAAGGAGGCGGCGCTGCGGCGCGAGCGCGAGGCCTACCTGCAGTCGCAGGTCAACGAGCTGTGGCGCACCTTGCCGGGCCGCAAGCCCGAGCTGGCCGACGAGGAGGTGGAGGGCCGCTACCCGCCCGAGCCGCAGGAGAACCTGCTGTATTTCGCCGAGAAGAACGCGCCGCTGCTGGAGCCCTGGGAGCGCGAGGTGATCCGCATCGTGCGCAAGATCGGCCAGTATTTCTATCCGCAGAGGCAGACCCAGGTGATGAACGAGGGCTGGGCTACCTTCTGGCATTACACCTTGCTCAATACGCTCTACCAGCAGGGCAAGCTGGAGGACGGCTTCATGATGGAATTCCTCCATTCGCACAGCAACGTGATCTACCAGCCGCCCGTCACCAAGCCCTACTACAGCGGCATCAACCCGTATGCGCTGGGCTTCTCGATGATGAGCGACATCCGGCGCATCTGCGAGAACCCCACCGACGAGGACCGCCGCTGGTTCCCCGAGCTGGCGGGCAGCCCCTGGCTGCCGGCGCTGCACTACGCGATGCGCAACTTCAAGGACGAGAGCTTCATCGCGCAGTACCTGTCGCCCCACCTGATCCGCGAGATGCGCCTGTTCTCGGTGCTCGACGACGACATGCGCGATTCGCTCGAGGTGTCGGCGATCCACGACGACAGCGGCTACCAGTACGTGCGCCAGGCGCTGTCCCGGCAATACGACATCCACCATCGCGAGCCGAACATCCAGGTCTGGGCCGTCAACACGCGCGGCGACCGCAGCCTCACGCTGCGCCACTTCATGACCGACAACCGGCACCTGTCGAACGACAGCGACGAGGTGCTCAAGCACATGGCGCGGCTCTGGCAGTTCGACGTGTTCCTGGAAAGCGTCGACGAGTCGGGCACGGTGCGCAAGCGCTACGAGTGCCGCTACCGGCCGCCCGAGGTGCGTGTCTGAGTCGGCCGCCTCGACTCCCGCCAAGAAAAAACCAGCCCGCCGGGCTGGTTTTTTCTTGGTCGGTCATTATCGACGGCGGCGACGCAATCCGGCCCTGGAAGGCAATCGTTCGCCATTTGTCGCCCGATCGTCAGGCGGGCGCGAACCTCGGGACAGTCCTGAAGGTGCCGAAGCTTTCATTTCGATAGAATGGCGCCGCGCGACGCCGCGTCCTGCCCACGGGCGGGCGGGACGCGGCCGTCATCGGCACCACAGGCTAATCGAGGAAACCAACCTACATGACCGACCTCACCGATCAGGCCAGCATGGCCCCCCACGACACCCGGCGGCGCGTGCTCGCGATCGTCGGCGCCTCGTCGGGCAATCTCGTCGAGTGGTTCGACTTCTACGTCTATTCATTTTGTGCGCTGTATTTCGCGCATGCCTTCTTTCCCAGCGGCAATCCCACCACGCAGTTGCTGAACACCGCCGGCGTGTTCGCGGCCGGCTTCCTGATGCGCCCGATCGGCGGCTGGCTGTTCGGCCGGATCGCCGACCGGCGCGGCCGGCGCACCGCGATGATGATCTCGGTGCTGATGATGTGCGGCGGCTCGCTGGTGATCGCGGCGATGCCGACCTACGACCAGATCGGCGCGCTGGCGCCGGTGATGCTGCTGATCGCGCGCTTGTTCCAGGGCCTCTCGGTGGGCGGCGAATACGGCACCAGCGCGACCTACATGAGCGAGGTGGCGTTGAAGGGGCGGCGCGGCTTCTTCGCCTCGTTCCAGTACGTGACGCTGATCGGCGGCCAGCTCTGCGCGCTGCTGGTGCTGGTGATCCTGCAGCAGTTCCTGAGCACCGAGGAGCTGCGCGCCTGGGGCTGGCGGATCCCGTTCCTGGTCGGCGCGCTGGCCGCGCTGGTCTCGCTCTGGCTGCGCAAGTCGCTCGACGAGACCTCGACCACCGAATCGCGCCGCGCGCGCGATGCCGGCACGATCCGCGGCGTGATGCAGCATCGCGGTGCGTTCTTCACCGTGGTCGGCTTCACGGCCGGCGGCTCGCTGATCTTCTACACCTTCACCACCTACATGCAGAAGTACCTGGTCAACACCAGCGGCATGCACGCGAAGACGGCCAGCAACGTGATGACGGCGGCGCTGCTGGTCTACATGCTGTTGCAGCCACTGTTCGGCGCGCTGTCGGATCGCATCGGCCGGCGTACCTCGATGCTGTTCTTCGGCGGCCTGGCCGTGATCGGCACGGTGCCGCTGATGCATGCGATCGCCGGTACCACGAGCCCGGTGACGGCCTTCGTGCTGATCACGATCGCGCTGGCCATCGTCAGCTTCTACACCTCGATCAGCGGCCTGATCAAGGCCGAGATGTTCCCGCCCGAGGTGCGCGCGATGGGCGTGGGCCTGTCCTACGCGGTGGCCAACGCGCTGTTCGGCGGTACCGCCGAATACGTGGCGCTGTGGTTCAAGCAGGCCGGCAGCGAGTCCACCTTCTACTGGTACGTGACCGCGCTCTGCGCGATTTCCTTCATCGTCTCGTTCCGGATGCGCGAACCGGCCAAGGAAGGCTACCTGCGCCACGAGCCCTGAGCCCTGAACCCGGGCGGCATCGGCGACGCGCCGGCGGCACCATGTGCTTAGCGGCCGGCGCGCGATAAGGATATCGAAAATGCTTGGTTGTCCACGCCAGGCGGGCCGCTTACTCTGAGCCCGTAGTTCGTGTGACACCTCCTTGACTGGGATTGATGCCCGCCTTCACGGCGGGCTTTTTTTCGTCCAGCGAACCGCGGAGGGCGGCCCGTGACGGTTGCTCAGGTGAGATTGAGGCCGCCGTCCGAGAGCAGGATCTCGCCGGTCAGGTAGTCGGAGGCGACCAGCATGGCCACCGCCTGGGCGATGTCCTCGGGGCTGGCGGCGCGGCGCATCGGCGCGCGCTCCTTCCAGAGTTGCCGGGCCTGGGTCCAGTCGGCCGTCAGCGGCGTGTCGACCAGGCCCGGCGCGACCGCGTTCACGCGAATCTCCGGTGCCAGCGACAGCGCGAGCAGGCGCGTGACATGGTTCAGGGCCGCCTTGCTCGCGGCATAGGGAATCGAGGCGCCCTTGGGGCGCACGCCGGCATGCGAGCTGACATTGACCACGCAGCCGGGCCGGCCGCGCGCGGCGGCTTCGCGCAGCGCCGCCTGCGCCTCGCTGACCAGCCGGAACGGCGCGACCACGTTGACCTCGTGCAGTTCCTGCCAGATCGCGGGCGTGGCCGCCGCCAGGTCCGCATGCGGGATCACGCGGCTGATCCCGGCATTGTTGACCAGCACGTCGAGGCGGCCCCAGGCGGCGATCGCCTCGCGCACCAGTCGCACGCGCGCGGCATCGTCGGCCAGGTCGGCCTGTAGGTAGACGGCCGAGCCGAGTTCACGGGCCAGGGCCTGGCCTGCGGCGGCCGAACCGCGCGAGTGCAGGACGATCGCGTAACCATCCCGCGAGAGCCGGCGGGCGATCGTGGCGCCGATGCCGGAAGTGGAGCCGGTGACGAGGGCGACGGGCGGGGAGGAGGTCATGGCGAGTGGGATTCCGGATTGAGTCGGCCAGCTTGATGGTGGATCGGAGCTGGCGATTGTCGATCGGGAACTGCGTTCCCCACAAGCCTCACGACGCCGACGACACCTGCGGCGTCTGCAACAGCGTGCGCAGCGTCGGATCGAGCGTCGAGAGCCCGGCGCCGGCCGGCGCGGCATCGAGCATCGCGATGCCGACGTTCGGGCCGGCCGCCGCCGCGAACTGCGTGCGCACATCGACCAGGTCGCGCCGGAACGCGTCGAGCTGCATCGGCGAGAGCGTATTGCTCGCGTCGGCCAGCGCGACGATCGGATCGACCGGCGTATCGGCGATGCGCACCTCGAAGTGCAGGTGCGGGCCGGTGGCGGCGCCGGTCATGCCGACCGCGCCGACACGCTGGCCCTGCGCGAGCGTCATGCCGACCTTGAGCCCCGGCGCATAGGCGGACAGGTGCGCATAGAGCGTCGAATAGTGATCGGGATGGTCGATCACGACGTAGCGGCCGTAGCCGTGCGGATCCACGCCGACGAAGGCGACCACGCCGTCGGCCGCCGCGTTGACGCGGGTGCCGCGCGGCGCGGCGAGATCGACGCCGGTATGCAGCGAACGCAGGTGCGAGATCGGGTGGATGCGCTCGCCGAACGGCGAGCTGATGCGCGTGGCCAGCACCGGCATGCTCAGCGCCGCCGCCTCCAGCGGTGCTCCGTCGAAGGTGTAGAAGGCGCCGTGCTCGGCGCCGGGCGGCCGGAACCACATCGCGCCGAAGCGCTTGCCGGCGGCGCGCACCTCGATCGCGCTCAGGCGCGGGCCTTCGCGGGTGGTCTCGTAGGCAATCCGGTAGCGGTCGCCGGTCTGCGCGGCCGCGTGGGTGCGCAACTGCGCGGCGACCAGGTCGCCGACCTGGATGCGGACCTCGGGCGGGATATCGAGCTGCTGCAGGGTTTGCGCGAAGGAATGCGTGATGGCGCCGGTGCGCAGGCCGGTGGCGAGCGGCGGCTCGCCCATGCCGAACGCGGGCGCGGCGAGCGAGAACAGCTCGCTGCCGTCGCCGAGCAGGCTGCGTCCCGTGGCGAAGCGCGAGGCGAAGCGGCCGGGACGCATATCGCGCGAGGCGATCGCGGCCTCCAGCTGATCGGTGACGAAGCGCTGCGCGCTCGGGAACGGCGTGGCGGCGAATACCTGCTGCGGGGTCCTGGCCGCGCCGAGCGTGGTCGGCGAGGGCGTGTTCGAGACCGCGGGTAGCGTCACCGCGAGACTGAACGCGGCGATCGCGCCAAGCGCCGCGGCGGCGGGAAGCAGGCGCATGAAGGGGCGCGCGGGAGGATTCGGTGTGGCGGGCCGGCGGGCGTGTCGGTCGCCGGCGACAAGCGAAACTTCGGGAATTGGGCTCAACGGACTCCACATCCTCAAAAAGGCAGGTTCAGGGCAAGGGGTGGGGAAAGGCTGGCTACGCGAAAACCGCGCGACACGGCACGGCCGGCAGCACTCTGGCGTACGACGCCGGGCCGCGCGCGGCGGCCCGATACGTTCCGTTCGGCCCAGGGGCGCGGGGTAACACCGCTCCGAACGATGATCCATCGATGCGGGGTGGAACCCTGCGGTGAGAATCGACGCTGAGAAAGATGACAGCACCGTGTCGCCAGCGTTCCGACAATTTTTGACTTTTATATGGGGATCGATTTCGAATCGCGGAGGATGCGAGTGGAATCGCCAAACTTGCGTGTCATGCACGGCGCTTGCCGCTTGCCCTCGCTTTGCCCTCGTATAGGACTTCGGATCGTGAAAAATCTCTAGATACGATTGAGAATGATTTGCGTTTGCATTAAATTCAACGCAGTCGATTTTCCCGAACCCCGCCACGATACGGAGATGCCTGATGCCGGAACCGACCCTCGCCGCATCCGCCCGCATGTCGCCGCGCCTGGCCGCCAGGCACGCGGCGCGCGGCCGCGGTGCGCTCGTCGAGACGCTGGTGTGTCATCGCGCGATGCTGGTCAAGGTCGCGCAGGGGGTGACCGGCTGCGCCAGCCGTGCCGAGGACGTGGTGCACGACGTGCTGCTGCGGCTGGTCGATTTCCCGAACCAGGAGGCGATCCGGCAGCCGCTCGCCTATGTCACGCGCATGGTGCGCAATGCCTCGATCGACGTCTGTCGCCGCCAGTCGCTCGAAACCCACTGGCATGCCGAGGCGGAGGCGGGGCTCGACGTGCCGTCGCCCGAGCCCACGCCCGAGGCGATCGCGCTGACGCGCGACGCCCTCGAACGGATGCGCGCGGTCCTGACCGAGGTCCCGGTGCGCAGCCGGACCGCCTTCGAGATGGTGCGCGTGCGCGAGGAGACGCTGGCGGCCGCGGCCGACGCGCTCGACGTGTCGCCGACGCTGGTGCATTTCATGGTGCGCGACGTGGTTCGTCATTGCGCCGAATGCCTCGCCGCCCTCGATCGCGGCGTGGCGCCGCCGGCCTTCGCGGCGGCCTCGCGCCGACGCTAGGGGCTGGCGCGCTGCTCCGGGCCGCGTTTCCTCGAGCGGCATCGCGTCGCGCCTGCCCGTGCCCGGCCTGCGCGACGACGCGGCAAAGCCTTGCTGCAAGGGGCTGTCCCGGCAAGGGACGGGAATGGCAGGCCATTTGGTCGAATGGACGCAGCGCCGGATTCGCGTTGAAATAGTCCCACTTCGGGACTACCATGGATCCTCACTGCATCCTTATGCGTATCGTTGCCAAGCGAACCTTGCAGGCCTTCGTCATCCGTCATCCGCAGGCGCGCCAGTCGATGCTGGCGTGGTGCGCCGACGCCGGCAAGTCGAGATGGACCACGCCGCAACAGATCCGCGCGGCCTATGCCTCGGCGAGCTTCGTCGGGCGCAATCGCGTGGTGTTCAAGCTGCATGGCAACGCCTATCGGCTGATCGTCGCGATTGCCTGGCAGGTCGGCGTCGTCTACGTGAAGTTCGTCGGCACGCACGCGGAATACGACAGGGTGGATGCGGCTACCGTGGAGATGAACTGATGGACATTACGATTCGCCCGATCCGTGGCGAGCAGGACTACGAGGCGGCGCTCGCCGAAGTCTCGGCCCTGGTCGATGCCGATCCCGCGCCCGGCACGCCCGAGGGCGACAAGCTCGAGATCCTGTCGTTCCTGGTCGAGCGCTACGAGGACGCGCGTTTTCGCCTGCACGCGCCCGATCCGATCGCCGCGATCAAGTTCCGCATGGAGCAGGGCGGCCTCACGGTCGCCGACCTCAAGCCTTATATCGGCAATACCAATCGTGTCTACGAAGTGCTGAACGGCAAGCGCCCGCTGAGCCTGGCGATGATCCGCCGGCTGCACCAGGGGCTGCGGATTCCCGCCGACGTGCTGATCGGCGTCGCCTGAGCGGGTGGCGGCCGGCTCCCGCCTTGCTGCGGGCAGGTCGCGCCGGTTTCGGGCGCGACCTTGCGCGCCGCGTCGCGCCGGGTCCGGCGAGCGCGCCTAGCCGGCCGCGAGCGCGCTGGCCGGCGGCCACGCCCCGAGCAGCAGGTCGGCCAGCGCCCGCGGATTCGACGGCCAATAGGCATGCATGTAGGTCGCGACGATCGAGCCGTGCCGGTAGACCGCCTCGCCCGGCGCGCCGTCGTCGGGCCGCACGGCGACGGCCGAGGGCGCCAGCGGCGTCTGCAGCCTCGAATAATGGAAGGTATGGCCCGACATCGGCCCGGCCGGCGTGTCGAGCCGCTGCATGCCGAGCGAGGTGAAGCGCCGCTGCATGGTGGCGGCGCCGGGCAGCAGGCCCAGCATCGGCGTGACGGTGCCGTCCGCCGTGCCCAGCGTCTCGCAGAGATAGAGCAGGCCGCCGCACTCGGCCAGCAGCGGCCGCCCGGCCGCGACATGCGAGGCGATGCCGGCGGCGCTGCGCCGGTTGGCGGCGAGCCGTGCCGCATGCAGTTCCGGATAACCGCCCGGCAGATACAGCGCATCGCAATCGGGCAAGGCCTCGTCGGCCAGCGGCGAGAAAAAGCCCAGGCTGGCGCCGAGTGCTTCGAGCAGCGCCAGGTTGGCCGGGTAGAGGAAGGAGAAGGCCGCATCGCGCGCCACCGCCACTCGCAGGCCCGCCAGCCAGCGCGGCAAGGGCGCTGGCTGCGCGGGCGGCGCGAATGCCACTTCCGGCGGCAACTCGGCCAGCGAGGTCCGCGCCATGGCATCGGCCGCGCGTTCGAGCCGCGCGTCGAGGTCGGCGATGTCCGCGGCCTGGTGCAGGCCGAGATGCCGTTCCGGCAGCGCGATGCCGGGGTCGGCCGGCAGATGGCCGAGCCAGCGGATGTCCTCGGGCATTGAGGCGCGCAGCAGCGCGGCATGCCGCTCGGAGCCGACCCGATTGGCCAGCACGCCATGGAAGGGCAGCCCCGGCCGGAAACGCGCGAGCCCGAAAGCCAGCGCGCCGAAGGTCTGCGCCACCGATTTCCCCGAGATCACCGCGGCCACCGGTACGCCGAAGCGGCAGGCGAGGTCGGCGCTGCTCGGCGTGCCGTCGAACAGGCCCATCACGCCCTCGATCAGGATCAAATCGGCATCGGCCGCCGCCTGCGCCAGCAACGCGCGGCAGCCGTCCTCGCCGACCATGCCGAGATCGAGCGAATGCACCTCGGCGCCGCTGGCGCGCGCGAGGATCATCGGATCGAGGAAGTCCGGGCCGGTCTTGAACACGCGCACGCGCCGGCCGAGCCGCCGATGCAGCCGCGCCAGCCCCGCGGTGACCGAGGTCTTGCCCTGGCCGGAGCCGCTCGCACCGACCAGCAGCGCCGGGCAGCGCAGCACGCCTGCCGACACGCTCAGAACTCCACGCCGCGCTGGGCCTTCACGCCCTGCTCGCGATACGGGTGCTTGACCAGCCGCATCTCGGTCACCAGGTCGGCGGCCTCCACCAGCGCGTCGGGCGCATGACGCCCCGTCACCACCACGTGCAGCGCCGCCGGGCGCGCGGCCAGCACGGCCAGCACCTCGTCGAGCGGCAGGTAGTCGTACTTCAGCACCGTGTTCAGCTCGTCGAGGATCACCATCTGGTAGTCGCCGCTCTCGATCATCCGGCGCGCCTCGTCCCAGCCCTTGCGCGCGGTCGCGATATCGGCCTCGCGATCCTGCGTGTTCCAGGTGTAGCCGTCGCCCATCGTCACGAAATCGCAATCCGCGAAGGTGTTGAGCAGGTCGCGCTCGGCCGTGTGCAGCGCACCCTTGATGAACTGCACCACGCCCAGCTTCATGCCGTGGCCGAGCACGCGCACCGCCATGCCGAAGGCGGCCGTGCTCTTGCCCTTGCCGTTGCCGGTGTTGACGATCAGCAGGCCCTTCTCGGCGGTCGCCGCGGCCTGTTTCTTTTCATGGCCGGCGCGGCGGCGTTCGGTCATGCGCTGATGCGATTCGGGATCGGTTTTCATCGGGTCGGAAGTCCTAGGGATACGGGAAAGCGGGCAGGAAAATATCGGGGCATCGGGCAAGGCGGCGGCATGATCGCGCGTTCAGGCGGGCCCGGCGATCGCCACGGTCACGCCGTCGACGATCGTCTTCGGCACCAGCAACCGGCCGTGCGGCGCGGCAGCCAGCGCGCAGGGCTCGCACACGCCCTCGACGCCGAAGCGCGCGAAGGCGGCCGAGCTCGGGGCCGCGCCATCCCCCGGCGGCGCATCGGGGGCGACGGCTTCGCGCGCGATCGCCACCAGCGGCCAGCCAG
>NZ_VWWK01000169.1:0-14873 GCF_011753035.1 Burkholderia sp. Ax-1720
CGCGAGGCCTTCGTGCGCGAATGGCGGCCGGCGCCGCGCGCCGCCGCGCAAGGCGGCGAGCGCTGAGGCGCGTCGCCGTCCCCGATCCGTGCCGCGTCCCGAGACGCGGCGCCCAGCGGCGGCGGGCCGTGCCCGATGCCGCCTAACCCGAACCCCTGGAAGCTTCTGGAGGTGCCATGAGTGATACCCGACTTGCCGCGGGCCGCCCATCGCTGTTCGACGACCCGCTCGCGGGCGATCCCGATACCGCCGAACGCGTCGTGCTGAGCGCGGTCCGAACCTGGCTGCATCCCGGCTGCGGCTCGAACGCCAATGCCGGCGCGCGCGCCGCCCACACCTGGCGCGACGTGCTGCTCGAGGCCGGCGTGCATGCCGACGGCCTCGACCACTTCGACCTGATGATGAACACGCTGGCCTGCTCGGCCTCGCGCCCGCTCGACATGCGATGCCGCTGCGCGCAGGACCTCGCCTATGACGAGGCCTCGCTGCTGCAGGCCATCGCGCACCTGCAGTCGACGCGCGGCGAGGCCGCGATGCGGGTGCTGAACGACTGGCTGCCGGCGTTCTCGGTCAGCGGCGTGCTCAAGCTCACGCGCTGGTTCTCGATCTCGCTGCTCGACGCCGGGCTCGAGATCCGCGCCCGCGAGCGCAACGTCACCTACATGCATTGAATCGATGCCCTGCCGGCGGCGACGACGATCGCCGCCGCGCGAGCGCCTTTCCCTTCGCTTTCAGCCGCGCGCCGTGCCTGCCTGCGCCATGGGCCAGGCCATAAGCAAAGTCGAATAAGTCATTTCCGCGCGTTTGCGCGGGCTTCCATACTCGATCGTTGGGCGTACCCGCCGGCCGACCGGCCCAGGGACGCCCGGCCCCGCATCGGGCGCGCCCTCGCGCGCGTTCCGGCGACGCGGGGCAGACCAATCGATCAGGGGAATACGATGAGCGACACATCGATCACGCGCGGCAGCCAGGACGGCACGCTCGCGGCGGGCACTACCGGCGGCAGGCCGTTCGGCACGGAGGACTGGTGGGCGGTGGGAATCGGCCTGTTCGCGATCCTCGCGGCCTGGTTGCTGTTCGCCACCGGCGGCAGCATCAAGGGCCTCGCGGTCGCGCCGGCCAGGTGGTCCAGCCTCGCGCAACTGGCCGCCGACGTCGGCAGGCACGCGGGGGGGTATGTGGCCCTGTTCGTCGCCTTCGCGCTGGTGTTCTCGATCACGATCGCCGCGCTGAAGCTGCCGCTGGCGCGCTTCCTGCCCGGCTTCCTGGTGCTGTTCCTGGCCTCGGGCGTGATCTTCGCGATCGGCGCCTGGGCCCAGGCCAGCACCTACAACCTCGAACCACCGTTGATCGCGCTGCTGCTCGGGCTGCTCGTCTCCAACCTGTTCACGGTGCCGGCCTGGCTCGCGCCGGCGCTGCGCGTCGAGTTCTACATCAAGGTGGGGATCGTGCTGCTGGGCGCCACGCTGCCGCTCACGCTGATCGCCTGGGCCGGTCCGGTGGCGGTCGGCCAGGCCAGCATCGTCTCGCTGGCCACCTTCTTCGTGATCTACGCGGTGGCGCGCGCGCTCAAGCTCGACCGGCGCTTCGCCGCCGTGCTCGGGGTGGGCGGCGCGGTGTGCGGCGTGTCGGCCGCGATCGCGATCGCCGGCGCGGTGCGCGCCAGGCGCGAGCAGGCCTCGGTGGCCATCACCCTGGTGGTGGTCTGGGCGATCGTGATGGTGTTCGCCCTGCCCGGCATCTCGCGCGCGCTCGGGCTGCCGACCGGCATCGCCGGCGCCTGGATCGGCACCTCCGAATTCGCCGACGCGGCCGGCATCGCCGCCGCCCAGGCCTATGGCGATTTCGCCCGGCACGCGCCGGGCGCGGTGGCCGGCGCGCCGGATGCCTCGCTGCAGGCCTTCGTGCTGATGAAGGTGGTCGGCCGCGACATCTGGATCGGCATCTGGGCCTTCGTGCTGGCGATCGTCGCGACCACCCGCTGGGATCGCGAGGACGGCGGCGCGGAAGTCACCACGCGGGCCCGCGCCGGCGAGATCTGGACGCGCTTTCCCAAGTTCGTGATCGGCTTCGTGCTGGCTTCGGCGCTGGTTACCTGGATCGCCTCGCACTACTCGCTGGCCGACTACCGCAGCGTCGTCACGCCGGCCTTCGTCGCGCCGATCACGGCGCTGCGCACCTGGGCCTTCACCTTCGGCTTCCTCAGCATCGGGCTGACCACGCGCTTCGGCGCGCTGTCGGCGGCCGGCAGCCGGCCGCTGATCGCCTTCACGGCCGGCGTCGCCGTCAATATCGTGATCGGCTACCTGTTGTCGGTGCATGTGTTCGCGCCTTACTGGGCGACGCTGGGCCAATGAGCGTCGCCGCCTTGATCGGGCGATTCAGGGCCGCCCCGGAGCCGGCGGACGCCGCGCGCGCGGACTGCGCACGCTGCGCGCACTGGGCCGACGACCGCGCGCTGCTGGAGGCCCGCATCGGCGGTCTGGCCTCGTTCGGCTCGGGCTACGGCGCCAGCGTCGGGCGCAGCCGGCTGTGCCTGAAGCTCGACCGACTGGTCTCGCCGGGCGACCGCTGCGGCGGCTTCGTCGAGCGCGATGCGGAGCACGACGCGAGCTGACGGCCCGCTGACACCAAGCTGTCGAAGCGCGGCGCCCACGCGGCGCGCCTCGGCAAAGCTCGGCCATCTCGCATACCATGGCGGCTTTTTCACCGACGTACTGGAGATGCACCCGGTCATGAACGATATCGCCACGGCCCTCGACGAGACCCAGGCCACCGCCTCCCGCCACGCCCTGCTGCGCGAGCGCTACGGCGCGGCCTGGAGCCCGGCGCAAGGCGCGGACGACGCGGCCGTCAACGAGGTCATCGCGACCCTGCTGCGCCACCGCTCGGTGCGCGCCTACGCCGATCGCGCGCTGCCCGACGACATCCTCGAAACCATCGCCGCCGCCGCGCAATCGGCGCCGACCTCGTCGAACCTGCAGGCCTGGAGCGTGGTGGCCGTGCGCGACGCCGAGCGCCGCGCTCGCCTGGCCAGCTTCGCCGGCAACCAGCGCCACGTCGCCAAGGCGCCGCTGCTGCTGGTGTTCATCGCCGACCTGTCGCGCCTGCGCCGCGTGTCCGAGGTCGAGCAGATGCCCGGCGGCGGCCTCGAGTTCCTGGAGGCGTTCCTGGTCGGCGTGGCCGACGCGGCCTTCGCCGCGCAGAACACGGTGGTCGCGCTCGAGTCGCTGGGGCTGGGCTGCTGCTATATCGGCGGGATGCGCAACCAGCCCGAGGCGGTCGCGCAGGAACTGGGGCTGCCCAAGGAAGCGTTCGCGGTGTTCGGGCTGACCATCGGCTATCCCGATCCGGACGTCGTCACCGACGTGAAGCCGCGCCTGCCGGCCCCGCTGGTGCTGCACGAGGAGCGTTACCAGGCCGAGACGGCCGAGGCGCTGGCCGACTACAACGCGTCGATGAGCGCGTTCCAGCAGATGCAGCAGATGCCGGAATCGGGATGGACCGGGCAGGCATCGCGCCGCGTGCGCGGGGCGGAAGCGCTGTCCGGGCGCGATCGGCTGGCGAGCGCGCTGGCGGAGTTGGGATTCGGGTTGAAGTAAGGTCGCGCCGGCGGGCGGCGGCGCCGGTCATGCGACCGGCGTGGCCGTCAATCGGGGAAGTTGTCCTCGCTGAACGTCACCGGCCCGCCATCGATCGAGAAGCCGTGCAGCACGCGCTGCTTGTCCGGCGAGGTTCGCAGGCGATAGACGATCGAGGCGCCACCGGCCTGGAAGTGCGGCTCGATTTCGGCGGCGGGCAGCGGCGCCGCGATCACCGCGGCTGAATACGGCGATAGCGCCGGCGGCATTGCGAGATCCGCGACCAGCTTGCGCATTCTCGGGTTCCGCGCGCCGGACTCGACCAACCGCGCTTCATAGACGTAGTGCCAGCCCTTGATGCCGCGCAGGTGCTCGGCCGTATCGCGATCCCAGGCATGGCGCTTCAGCAGGGCCGGCAAGCTCGTCTCGTCGCCCTTGCCGAGCTCGACGCAGCACAGCACCGAGAGCCGGCTGCCCGAATCGACCAGGCCGCTGAAGCGCGTGTCCCCATCGATACGGCGATCAGTGAACACGAGGTCGACGCGCGGCACCGCCGCCACGCCGCCCGAACCGTCGCCGACGGGCAACTGCTCCCACAGCCCGAGCACCGGCGGCTCGGCGGCGGCGAGCCGGCACATCGACAACGCGATGGTAGCGGCCAGCAGCAGGCGCATCGCGGGCACGACGCTCAATCCGGCTGCCCGTCATCGGTGCCGCAGCACTTCTTGTGCTTCTTGCCGCTGCCGCACGGGCAGGGATCGTTGCGGCCGACCTTCGGCGCGTCGCGCTGGATGGTCTGCGCGAGCAGGCGCTCCTGCGTGGGCGCGCGATGCGGCAGCCAGAACTCGTGGATCTTCAGCACCGAGGGCGGCACCTGCTCCGACAGCTTCTCGCGCTCGGCCGGCACGGCAACCAGCTCGCGCTCCTCCTCGGACAGCTCGTCGCCGCCCAGCAGGCGCAGCGGGCGCAGCCATTCGTCGGCCTCGGGATGCTCGAGCAGCGGCTGCCAGTCGTCCCAGCGCAGGCCCATGCCCTGGAAGAAGCCGTTGGCCCAGGCTTCGGCGTCGATGTACTCGTGCGCGTCGTCGTCCTCGCCCACCTCGTTGACGCTGAACAGCGGCGCGATCGACGAGGGATCCTTGTCGAAGGTCTGCAGGATCGCGTTGTAGTGGCGCATCATCAGGTTGAAGACGTGCTCGGCCTGCTCGTAGCTTTCGAAATCAGGCGCGTCGTCCTCGCTCGGGCCCCAGACATCGGCCAGCCATTCGGTCGGCGCGATGGTGGCCGGGCCGATCGCGATCGCGGTCAGGTAGCCGTCGAGCATTTCGATCGTCATGGTGTTTTCCGACATGATGTCGGACATCAGGAACTGGTCGAGCTCGTCGAGGGTCTTGTCGTCGGTATGGGTCATTGCGGGGCACCGCGCCGCGGGCGGGCGAAGCGGCTGGATCGGGGTCGATCCGGCTGCGCGCGCCATGCGGCGGAAAATGGAAAACCGGCATTCTACCGCCGCTCGGGGCGCGCGCCGCGACGATTGCGTGAACGGGAGGCGAGACGATTGCCGGCTGGTGGTGGCGAAAGCGATGCGGCCGTGCTTCGCAAGCCTCTCGTCTCCATCACGCGGCGGCCAAGCTAGCTTTCCTCCCGCTTCGCCTCGGCCTGCCCCTGCCACCTCCGCGGCGGACTCACCAGCGTGACGATCACATAACTCATGATGGTCAGCATGAACCACGAGCCGAGCTTGCTCGGCGAAACCATCGTCCAGCCGTCGCGCTGCGCGGGATAGAGCCAGGCGTGACTGAAGGTGCCGACGTTCTCGGCCAGCCAGATGAACAGCGCGATCAGCAGGAAACCGAGCAGCATCGGCATGCGGTGATAGCGCGTGCTGACGCGGTAATGCACCTGGCAGCGCCGGAACGCGACGGCGACCAGGCCGATCAGCAGGTAACGCAGGTCGATCCAGTAGTGATGCGTGAAGAAATTCGCGTAGATGGCCGCCGACAGCGCGGCCGTGACCGGCAGCGACGGATGCCCGGTGAAACGCAGGTCGAATTCGCGGATCGCGCGCGCCAGATAGCTGCCGACCGAGGCGTACATGAATCCCGTGAACAGCGGCACCCCGCCGATCCGCAGCACGGCGGCCTCGGGATAGAGCCAGGAGCCGACCGCCGTCTTGAACACCTCCATCGCCGTGCCCGCGACGTGGAACAGCAGGATCACCTTGACCTCGTCCCAGGTTTCGAGGCGCAGCGCGACGAGCGCGATCTGGATCGCGACGGCCGCGAGCGTCAGCAGGTCGTAGCGCGACAAGGCCGCATGAGACGGATAGACGAAATGCGTGGCGATCAGCAACGCAACCATCAAGCCGCCGAACAGACAGACCCAGGCCTGCCGGAAGCCGAACACGAGGAAGGCATGGAGGGCCTCGGCGGGACGGCCCCGCAGCGGCACCAAGCTGGTGCCGTGCGCGGCCAGCGCCTCGATCACCGCGTCGGCGCGCGAGCGGATCGCGAGCGAGGGGGGATTGGCCGTCATCGAGCGGCGCCAGGCATGCGCGATGCGCGCCCACGTCGCGACGACATGCCGATGACAAGCCATCGCTCCAACCACGTTTTTTCCATCATCGCCGCGCCCCGTTTCATTTCGTTTTGTACAAGGATGGACGCAGTATA
This sequence comes from Burkholderia sp. Ax-1720, assembly GCF_011753035.1. Classification (NCBI taxonomy): domain Bacteria; kingdom Pseudomonadati; phylum Pseudomonadota; class Betaproteobacteria; order Burkholderiales; family Burkholderiaceae; genus Burkholderia; species Burkholderia sp. Ax-1720. The sequence goes on from NZ_VWWK01000169.1 coordinate 6,254, forward strand.
TCGACGCAATCGTCGGGATATTGACGCGGGCCGTCACAAGCGCGTCAAACAGTGCAAGATGCGCGCCGTCCTGCCCGAAAACGGGACTGGACGAGCCCGCGCGAATCGGCGAAAATCCCGTCATTCGTGTCATTTCGACGCGGTACTGCGTCGCGCTCGCCGTTGCCCTCGGGCTCAACTCGCCAAGGCCACGCGGAATCGCCCGAAAGCCCGCGCGGCAAGGCTTCCAGCCCCAGCCCATCGCAGCATCACCCGCCACGGCGCCCGGCTTTCCAGCCCGGCCCGCGCAGTGCGCCGTCCTGAAATCGGGACACATAGAAAATCCCGATCCGTCTCATTGAAACAAGCAATTTCCCAAGCTCGGCGGCAATCGTCATACTGTCGCTTCTTGATCATCCCGATCACCTTTTCACTCAAAGGAAACCGCAAATGCCGATCATCAACAGCCAGATCAAACCGTTCAAGGCAACCGCATATCACAACGGCGATTTCGTTCCCGTCAGCGAAGAATCGCTGAAGGGCAAGTGGTCGGTCATCGTGTTCTACCCGGCTGACTTCACGTTCGTGTGCCCGACCGAACTGGGCGACCTGGCAGATCGCTACGCAGAATTCCAGAAGCTGGGCGTGGAAATCTACGGCGTGTCGACCGATACGCACTTCACGCACAAGGCATGGCACGACACCTCGGAAACCATCGCCAAGATCCAGTACCCGCTGGTCGGCGATCCGACGGCAACGCTGGCACGCGCTTTCGACGTGCTGATCGAAGAAGAAGGCCTGGCACTGCGCGGCACCTTCGTGATCAACCCGGAAGGCGAAATCAAGATCGCCGAAATCCACGACAACGGCATCGGCCGTGACGCAGGCGAGCTGCTGCGCAAGGTGCAGGCTGCCCAATACGTCGCGTCGCACCCGGGTGAAGTCTGCCCCGCCAAGTGGACGCCGGGCGCTGAAACGCTGACCCCGTCGCTGGACCTGGTCGGCAAGATCTAAGTTTCGCGGGCATCAGCGGTACACGGGCGCCATCAGGCGCCCGATGATCGTGCGGCTTCCCCGCCGCACGTCTCCTCGCCTCCGGCGAGGTGCCAAAAACACTACGGAATCCGAATCACCATGCTCGACGCCAATCTCAAGAACCAGCTGAAGTCGTACCTCGAAAAGCTCACCCGCCCGATCGAACTCGTCGCCTCGCTCGACGACGGCGCGAAGTCGCAGGAGCTGATCGCGCTGCTGAAGGAGATCGGCGAGCTGTCGCCGCGCGTGGCCGTGATCGAACGCCGCGACGACGCCGAGCGCAAGCCCTCGTTCAGCATCGGCGAACCGGGCAAGGCTGCCGGGATCCGCTTTGCCGGCATCCCGATGGGCCATGAATTCACCTCGCTCGTGCTGGCGCTGCTGCAGGTCGGCGGCCACCCGCTCAAGCTCGACGAGGACACCATCGAACAGATTCGCAATCTCGACGGCGATTTTTCCTTCGAGACGTATTTCTCGCTGTCCTGCCAGAACTGCCCGGAAGTGGTCCAGGCGCTGAACGTGATGGCGCTGCTCAACCCGCGCATCCGCCACGTGGCGATCGACGGCGCGCTGTTCCAGAACGAAGTCGAGGCACTCCAGATCATGGCGGTGCCGACCATGTTCCTGAACGGCGAGAACTTCGGCCAGGGCCGCAGCAGCGTGAAGGAAATCCTCGCGAAGATCGACACGGGCGCCAGCGCTCGCGCCGCCAAGGCACTCGCCAACAAGGACGTGTTCGACGTGCTGGTGGTGGGCGGTGGCCCGGCCGGCGCGGCGGCTGCGATCTACGCGGCGCGCAAGGGCATCCGCACCGGCGTGGTGGCGGAGCGCTTCGGCGGCCAGGTGCTGGACACCATGGCCATCGAGAACTTCATCTCCGTGCAGGAAACCGAAGGGCCGAAGTTCGCGGTCGCGCTCGAACAGCACGTCAAGCAATACGACGTCGACGTGATGGACGTGCAGCGCGCCACGGCCCTGATCCCGGGCAAGGTCAACGAGATCCACCTGGAAAACGGCGCGGTGCTGAAGGGCAAGACCATCGTGCTGTCGACCGGCGCGCGCTGGCGCGAGCTGAACGTGCCGGGCGAACGCGAATATCGCAACAAGGGCGTGGCCTACTGCCCGCATTGCGACGGCCCGCTGTTCAAGGGCAAGCGCGTGGCCGTGGTGGGCGGCGGCAACTCGGGCGTCGAGGCCGCGATCGACCTGGCCGGCATCGTGCGCGAAGTCACGCTGATCGAGTTCGGCCAGACGCTGCGCGCCGACGAAGTGCTGCAACGCAAGCTGCGCAGCCTGAAGAACGTGACGGTGATCACCAGCGCGCAAACCACCGAACTGCTCGGCGACGGGCAGAAGCTGGGCAGCCTGGTCTACCTCGAACGTGAAACGGGCGAAACCAAGCGCATCGAACTCGAAGGCGTGTTCGTGCAGATCGGCCTGGTGCCGAATACGGAATGGCTGAAAGGCACGATCGAGCTGTCGAAGCACGGCGAGATCGTGGTGGATGCACGCGGCGCGACGTCGATCCCCGGCGTGTTCGCGGCCGGCGACGTGACCACGGTGCCCTACAAGCAGATCGTGATCGCGGTCGGCGAAGGCGCGAAGGCTTCGTTGTCGGCCTTCGACTACCTGATCCGCCAGGACGTGGAAGTGCCGGTTGCCGCTGGCGAGGCCGTCACCGCCTGAGTGTCGAAGCCGGGAGTGCCCGGCTCCACGCAGTATCGATTCAACGGTTCTACCCTTGACCCTCGCCTGTCATGCCCCCCATGCGGCGAGGGTGTTTTTTCCTGACCCGCGCAAGCGGGCATTGGTGTTTGACGGGGCCGTGGCGCACGAGCCACGGCCCTTGTTGATACATGCTGCGAGTTAGGTCAGGGAATGTCATGAAGGCCCCGCCAGCGATGGACGGGGCCTTGTGCTATCTGGTGCTCGCTTCCAGCTTATCGATATGGCTTGCGAGAGGAGTCAAGTCCCGAACGACCGTCTCCCACACAATCGTCAACCTTGAAACTGCTGAAATCGTAGCCCTGGATATGCCCATGCACGATCATATGGATCGAATCGGCAATGAACGCGCAAAGCTCTTGCCTCGACTTTGCAACCACCATCAGACGGCCTCCAGTTCCCGCACCAGATGGCGGTTCTCCTGGCCGAGCACGTCCGGCGTCACCAACTGAACACGTTTGCCCCAGCGTGCCTCAAACTCGAGAGCGATCGCGGCCATATCCAGCAGCGTCGGCTGGCCAGCCGGCTGGATCAGGATCGTCAGGTCAAACGAGGTGTCGCCATCGTCGACATAAGCGGGCGAGGTGAAATTACGAGCACGCACGATCTCGTCGATCTCGCGAGCATGCCTGCGGGCGAACTGGTAGGAATCACGCACAGCGAACCTCCCATCCGACATCAAATTCATCGCAAAGCCCTCAATCGTTGGCACCGGAAGCGTGTTGCCGTCATCAAGAGCCACACTACGACAGACAGCCGGGATCGTGATCGACTGATCCCGCATCCTTGTCCTTACGCAAGGGCCGGGTTTGCCACCGATTGCACCTCGGCCCTCCCGCGATTCGTCCTGAATCCCGACGCTCGTCCTCCAGCTTACGCCATGAACACGCGCCGGTGACAAGCGGGGGCCGGCTGGCAGCCGTCATCGGCCAGAACGCCCTGTACCGCATCGCCGACACGCCGCCCCCTTCCCGCCCAACACACCCCACATCGCCGGTGCTACGCTACGCGCACAATCCCGCGCATTTCCCCTAACCCGATGAGCCGAGTTCAACAATGTTGCGTGCCGGTCTTTCCGAATTGACGGCCTTCGTCGCGATCGCCGAGCAGCGCAGTTTCCGCGCCGCCGCGCGCGCGCTCGCGGTTTCGCCGTCGGCGCTCAGCCATTCGATGCGCAGCCTGGAGGCGCGCCTGGGCGTGCGCCTGTTCAATCGCACCACGCGCTCGGTGGCGCTGACCGAGGCCGGCGAGCATCTGCTGCGCCGGGTCGGGCCAGCCCTCAGCGACCTGGAGAACGCGGTGGACGAAGTGGCCACCGCGCAGAACCGCCCGACCGGCTCGGTACGGATCAACGCCTCGGAAACCTCGACGCGGATCCTGATCCGCAACGTGCTGCCCGAGTTCCTGCAGCGCTACCCCGACATCCACGTCGAGTTCGTGACCGAGACGCGCCTGATCGACATCGTCGCCGACGGCTTCGATGCCGGCATCCGCGTGTTCGACGACGTGCCGCGCGACATGATCGCGGTGCGCTTCGGGCCCGACATGCGCTTCATCGCGGTCGCCTCGCCCGACTACCTGGCGCGCCACCCGGCGCCCACGCGGCCGGCCGACCTGATGCAGCATCGTTGCATCCGCTACCGTTTCGAGAGCGGCGCGATGTTCCGCTGGGATTTCCAGTCGAACGGCAAGACCAGCAGCCTCGACGTGGAAGGGCCGATGACGCTCGGCAACCTGAATTCGATGATCGAGGCGGCGCTGGCCGGAATCGGCGTGGCCTGGGCGCCGGAAAGCCTGGTGGGCGAGCATCTCGCCGGCGGCCGGCTGGTGGCGCTGCTGCGCGACTGGAGCGTGTCGCTGCCGGGGCTCGCGCTCTACTACCCGGCGAACCGGCATCCACCCGCGCCGCTGCGCCTGTTCGTGCAGGCCGTGCGCGACTGGGTGGCGAGCGGCGCGGATCGGGAGACGGCCTGAGCGCAAACGGCTCGTCGGCGCTCGACGGCAACGGCCGGAATCCGCTCCAATCCGGCCACGGCCTGATCACCCTCCAGGCTCAGGGCGCAACCAAAAACAGCCAGACGACGCAGATCATCCCCGCGAACCACACCAGCGAACGCAAGGCCGCCCAGTTCGCGACATAAACCAGCCCGTGCAACACGCGCAGCACCACGAAGGCCGTGGCGAGCTGGTCGACCCGCGCGACGTTCGCGCCGTTGTGCCAGGCCACCGCCAGCGCCGCCGTGAACAGCACCAGCGCCTCGAAGGCATTCTGGTGCGCGGCGAAGGCGCGCCCGCGCCAGCCTTCGAGCTTGGCCAGATAGGCACGCGGCGCGCGATTGTCATAACCCTTGCGACCCTTCGCGCAGACGGTCCAGACGAAGGGCAGCAGCGCGACGATCAACAGGCAGAGTTGCGAACGGATCATCTCCAGTCTCCATTATTTACATTGGTCAATGACAAGATCCGGCGAAGCTTAGCATCGCGGCACGCGGCGCCGGCACAGGAAATCTAGACGGCTTCCTCTGCCGCGCCGCACGATCGGCGCGTCGAGGCCCGGCCCGCCGGCTTATCAGCAAGACGCATAAGCATCCCGCCAAAGCTTCCTTGGTGCAGCCGAAGCCAGGCGCTAAGCTGGTTTCCCTTTTTGTTCGCGCTTCGCCGTTGCACCGATCATGTCGACGTCTCCCGTTGAACGCGCCGCCGACTGGCTGCTGTCCGGCCTGGAACTGCGCAGCACCCTGTTTCATGCCGGCCGGTATTGCGGCGCCTACCGGGCATCGACGGCGGGACACCAGCGCGCGAGCTTCCATCTGGTGCTGCAGGGCGAGTGCTGGCTGCATCTGCGCGCGACGGCCACGCGCGCGCCGCGCAGCACGCGCCTGCTTGCCGGCGACGCGGTATTCCTGCTGCACGACGTGGCGCACTGCCTGTCGCCGGAGGCCACCGCGCCCGACGATCCGCAATTCGGCACGCGCCTGGGCGCGATGACGGCACTCGAGGCGGATGCCTCGGCGGGCAGCGTGGGCCTGGCCTGCGGCTTCTTCGAATTCCGCTCCGACCTGGGCGACGCGCTGCATGGCCTGCTGCCCGACCACCTCATCGCGCGCCACGACGATGCCCGGCTGGCCGGCGCGCGCGTGGTGTTCGACCTGATCCGCGAGGAGGCGCGGCGCACGCCCGAAGCGCCCTCGCCGCTGGTCGACCGGCTCACCGACGTGCTGTTCTTCTATGCGCTGCGCACCGTCGCCAGCGCCGACGATTTCGCGCCGGGCCTGTGGGCCGTGATGCGCCGCGCCGAATTCGCGCCGCTGGTCAACGCGATCATCGCCGAGCCCGGCCAGGCCTGGACCACCACCTCGATGGCCGAGTTCTGCCACATGTCGCGCGCGCGTTTCTGCAAGCAATTCGCCGATGCCTGCGGCCAGCCGCCCGCGCAATTCCTCGCGCTGCTGCGCATGAAGGTGGCCGCCGAGCTGCTGCGCCACGGCGCATCGACCTGGGATGCCGCCGAGCAGGTCGGCTACCGCTCGGAATCGGCCTTCGCGCAGGCCTTCAAGCGCGTGACCGGCATGCAGCCCGGCGCCTGCCGCCGCGAGCGGATGCAGGACGCCTCGGTCTACGCGCCGGTCCACTGACGGCCACGCACGATCTCCCGGCAGCGAGACGAATCCGCAGGAAGCGCAGACGGCCGCGCATTGTCCGCCGCCTGCCGCGCCGCGACAATGGTTGCTCCGAACGATTCCGCCTTTCCAGAGGACACCATGGCCCGCCTGCCGCTGCACACCGTCGACACCGCTCCCGAAGCGAGCCGCCCGTTTCTCGAGAAGGCGCTGGCCGCCAACGGCTATCTGCCGAACTTGGTGGCCTCGCTGGCGAACGCGCCGGCCGCCCTCGAAACCTACCTGACCGTGGCCGGCATCAACGGCCGCAGCGGCCTGTCGCTGGCCGAGCGCGAGACCGTGCAGATCACCGCCGCCGCGATCCATGGCTGCGGCTTCTGCGTGGCCGGCCACACGGCCGTCGCGCTGAAGAAGGCGCAACTGCCGGGCGAGGTGGTCGACGCGATCCGCGATCAATCGACCATCGCCGACGCACGCCTCGACGCGGTGGCCGACTTCACGCGCGCCGTGATCGCCACGCGCGGCGCGGTGGCCGACGACGCGCTGGCCGCCTTCCACGCAGCGGGCTTCGACGACGCGAACGCGCTGGAAGTCATCCTCGGCGTAAGCCTCGCCACGCTCTGCAACTTCGCGAACAATTTCGCGCGCAACGAGTTGAACCCGCAACTCGAAGCCTATCGCTGGGAACCGAAGGCGCGGGCCGCATGAACGCAAGCACGCCCCGCTCCCTCTCGACCGAGGCCGCGCCCGCCGCGCTCGGCGATTGGCTCGACCAGCACGCCGAATCGCTCGATACCGAAGCGACGCTTGCCGCCCAGGTGCTGCCGCGCCTCGCGCGCGCCGGGGTGGCCGCGATCGGCGTGCCGGCCTCGTCCGGCGGCGCGGGCGGCGATATCGCCGAGGCCATCGACGCGCTCGCGCAGGTCGCCACGCATTCGCTGACGGCCGCCTTCGTGCTGTGGGGACATCGCACCTTCATCGAATACCTGCTGCATGCCGACGGCGAGGCGCTGCCCGAGCGCTGGCTGCCGGCCCTGCTCGGCGGCGAGACGGCCGGCGCCACCGGGCTCTCGAACGCGATGAAATACCTGTCGTCGATCGAGTCGCTGCAGATGCGCGCCTCGCGCGACGCATCGGGCGCTTACCGGCTCGACGGCAGCCTGCCCTGGATCACCAACCTGCGCCGCGAGGGTTTTCTCGCCGCCGCCGCGTTCGAGCACGACGACGGCAGCGCGCCGTCGATCTTCGCGCTGCCGCACGACGCGCCCGGCCTGCAACGCAGCGAGGATCTCGACCTGGTGGCGATGCGCGGCAGCAATACCGCCGCGCTCGGCGTCCAGGGCACGGTGCTCGACGCCTCGTGGCGCATCGCGGCCGACGCGCCGGCCTTTCTCGCGCGCGTGCGCCCTGCCTTCCTCGGCCTGCAATGCGGGATGTCGCTGGGGCTCGCGCGCCGCGCGCTGGCCGCCGCCGGCGAAGCCGGCCAAACCTCGCGCGGCGCCATCGCCAGCGAGATCGAAACGGTGCGCGCGCAACTTTCCCGGCAGCGCGACCAGTTGCTGAACGGCGTGCTCGACGGTAGCTTCCTGGCCCGCCCGGCCACGTTGTTCGAGCTGCGCATCGCACTGGTCGAGACCGTCGAGGCGGCCGTCGCGCTGGAGGTGCAGGCCGTCGGCGGCCGCGGCTACCTGCGCGGCGCCGATGGCGCGAACGGCACCGCGCGACGCGTGCGCGAAGCCTCCTTCGTGCCAATCGTCACGCCGAGCCTGGTGCAGTTGAAGACCCAGCTCGCCCGGCATCGCCAGGCCGACGCGGCATGAGCGGCGCCCGTCTCGCGATCGACGGCCTCGCGCTGCGCTATCCGAATCGCGCGGTGCTGCAGGCGCTCAGCCTGCGCGTCGAGCCCGGCGAGATCGTCGCGCTGCTGGGGCCCAGCGGCTGCGGCAAGTCCTCGCTGCTGCGCGCGATCGCCGGCCTCGCCGCGCCCAGCGCCGGGCGCATCGAACTCGACGGCGAAGCCGTCAAGGGCCCGCGCGCCGACATCGCGCTCGCCTTTCAGCACCCGGCCCTGCTGCCCTGGCTCGACGTCGAGCGCAATGTCGCCTTCGGCCTCGATTTCAAGCATCAACCGCGGCTGACGCGCGCCGCGCGCGAAGCCCGCGTGACGGCCGCGCTGCGCGCGGTCGGCCTCGAACACGCGCGCCACTGGCGCCCGGCCCAACTCTCGGGCGGCATGGCGCAACGCGCCGCGCTGGCTCGCA
>NZ_VWWK01000170.1:0-14807 GCF_011753035.1 Burkholderia sp. Ax-1720
GCGCCGCTGCGTCCCGTCGCGTGTCGCGCCGGCCCAGCGAAAGCGCCGTTCCCGCGAGGCGGGCGTGCTCATCCGGCCTCGGCGACCGCGCAGGCCTCGTCGAGGCTGGTGCTGCCGTCGTGCACGCGAGCCAGGGCGGCCTCGCGCAGCGAGCGCATGCCGTCGGCCTGCGCCTGGCGCGTGAGCGCGAGGCTGCCCGCGCGGGCGACGATCCGCTCGCGCAGCGTGTCGGAAACCGCCATCACCTGATGCACGCCGATCCGGCCGCGATAGCCGATGCCATGACAGGCCTCGCAACCGGCCGCGACGAAGGGGCGCCAGCCGTCTTCGAGCCGGGCCGGATCGAGGCCGGCCGCGAGCAGGGCCGGGATCGACTCGCGCGAAGGCCGGCGGCATGCGACGCAGAGCCGGCGAACGAGGCGCTGGGCGGTGACGATCCTCAGCGCCGCGGCGATGTGATAGGGCGCCACGCCGATGTCGAGCAGTCGCGCGATCGCGCCCGGCGCGTCGTTGGTATGCAGCGTCGACAACACCAGGTGGCCGGTCTGCGCGGCCTTCAGCGCCACGTCGGCGGTTTCGGCGTCACGGATCTCGCCGACCATGATCACGTCCGGATCCTGGCGCAGGAAGGCGCGCAGCGCGACCGCGAAGCTCAGGCCGGCCTTGTCGCGCACATTGACCTGGTTCAGTCCATCGAGTTGCAGCTCGGCCGGATCCTCGATGGTGCAGAGATTGCGCGAGGCGAGATTGAGCCCCTGCAAACAGCAATAGAGCGTGACGGTCTTGCCGCTGCCGGTCGGCCCAGTCACCAGCACCAGCCCGTGCGGCGCGGCGACGGCTGCTTCGAGCGCGCCGGCCTGCCGCGCATCGAAGCCGAGCGAGGATAGCGACAGATCGGCCGGCAGCGTGTCGAGGCGGCGCAGCACCAGCTTCTCGCCGTGCAGCGTGGGCAGCGAGCTGACGCGGTAGTCGCCCGTCAGGCCCGGCGCGAGGGCGATGCGCAGGCGGCCATCCTGCGGCACGCGCCGCTCGGCGATGTCCAGGCGCGACAGCACCTTCAGGCGCGTGACCACGCCGTCGCGCAGGTGCGCGGGCGGCGCGGCGAACGGATGGAGCGCGCCGTCGATGCGCAATCGCACGCGCCAGCCGTGCTCGGCCGGTTCGATATGGATGTCGGAGGCGTCGCGCGCGGTGGCGGCCTTGAGGATCTCGTTGACCAGCGCGACCACCGGCGCGTCGCCGGCCGCGGCCGTGGATGCCGTGTCGGCGGCGAGGGAAGGAAGCGGCGCCAGGGGCAAGGGAGTGGACATCGGGGACCGGCCTCGCGGCCGCCTGCGAATCACGATGAAACGATCATCGCGCGGCCGGGCGGGACGCGGCAGTCGGCCGGATGGCCAGTGCGCGGTGGCGCGGCCGTCGGCGAGAGAGCCCGGCGCCGCTGCTCACGGCGGCGCGGGCCGGCTTCAGCGCAGCAGGGCGCGCGCGCCGCGCGTGGTGCGCGGCTTGAACAGCTTGACGGTGCGCACGGCCTGGTCGTCGCTGCGCATCACCTCGAGCATCACGTCGCCGATCTTCATGCAGACGTCGCCGTCGGGAATCTCCTCGAGGATCTCGAGGATCAGCCCGTTGAGCGTCTTCGGCCCCTTGGTCGGCAAGCTCAGGTGCAGCCAGCGGTTCAGCTCGCGCAGCGGGATGCTGCCGGCGACGATGCATTCGCCGCTGGCGTTCCAGCCGCCGCGCGAGCTACCGCCGTTCGGCGTGGAGGTGGTGAACTCGCCGATCAGCTCCTCGATGATGTCCTCGGGCGTGAGCAGCCCTTCCAGTTCGCCGTATTCGTTGACTACCAGCGCGGTGCGCTGTCGGCTTTCCTGGAAATACTGGAGCTGCTGGAACACCGGCGTGCCCGAGGGCACGTAATAAGGCTCGGCCAGCAGGCCGCGCAGCGTGTCGCGGTCGAGTTCCTGGTTGTGCAGCGCGGTCAGCGTCTTGCGCACGTGCAGCACGCCGAGCACCTGGTCGATATCGCCCTGGTAGACGATCAGCCGGTTGTGGTAGCAGGTCTCCAGCTGGTGGAGGATGTCGTCGAGCGGGGCGTCGAAGTTCAGCGACTCGATCTGGCGGCGCGGAATCATCACGTCGTCGACGGTGATGTTCTCGAGGTCGAACAGGTTCAGCAGGATGCTGCGGTGCTTGGTCGGCATGAAGCTGCCGGATTCGAGCACGATCGAGCGCAGCTCCTCGGGCGAGAAGCGCTGGTCGCGATCGCCCTGGGTATTGATGCGCAGCATGCGCAAGATGCCGTTGGCGAGCTGGTTGACGAACCAGATCACCGGTTTCATGACGCGCATCAGCGGCGCGATCACCAGGCTGGCCGGCAGCGCGATGCGCTCGGGATAGGTCGCGCCGACGATCTTCGGTGTGATTTCCGCGAACACGATGATCAGGAAGGCGACGATGCCGGTCGCGATCGACAGCACCAGGTTGTCGTGGCCGAAGGTGCGCAGCGCGATCGAGGTGGTCAGCACCGGGATGATGGTGTTGAACAGGTTGTTGCCGATCAGGATCACGCTGAGCAGCGTGTCGGTGCGCGACAGCAGGCGCTGGGTGGTCTTCGCGCCGAGCGCGTTCTGGCCGGCGAGCAGTTTCAGCCGATGGCGGTTGAGCGCCATCATGGCCGTTTCAGAGATCGAGAAGAAGCTGGAGCAGAGGAGCAGGACAAAGACGGCGCAGATTTGCGCCCATAAGGGAATGTGGTCCACTCGGATCGGGGTCGGTCAGGGTCAGGAATGGGAATGACTATAGCAGAGGGGCGGGTGCCGCTCGTGACGGGCCGGCTGCCGTGCTTCGCCGGCGACAGGCGAAAAAAAACCGCGCAGTGACTGCGCGGTTTTTGCAATTCTGGTCGGGGTGAGAGGATTCGAACCTCCGGCCTCTACGTCCCGAACGTAGCGCTCTACCAGGCTAAGCTACACCCCGAATTGGACTCTTCTGCCACTTCCGTCTCTTTCAAGACTTTCGTGTCGTCGAGTAAGAACATAATTCTAGCAGCGAGTTTTTGAAAATGGAAGAGGGAAACGAAAAAATTGCATCGGCCGCGGCCTGGGCTTCCTGACGCGCGCATTCCAGCGTGTGGTCGAGCGCCCCCGAACGCGTGATCGCCTCGAAGATCGTCTCGAAGCGATCGGTGCCGCCCTGCTCGATGGCCTCGCGCGCCAGCGCCTGCTGCTCGGGCGTGCCGTGCTCAAGCAGGTGGATCAGCGGCAGCGTCGGCTTGCCTTCGCGCAGGTCGTCGCCGGCGTTCTTGCCCATCGATTCGGCGGTGCCCGCGTAGTCGAGCCAATCGTCCATGATCTGGAAGGCGGTGCCGATGCGGCGGCCGTATTCGGCGGCGGCGGCCTCGGTGCTCGCGTCCGCGCCGGCCAGCACGGCGCCCAGCCGCGCCGAGGCCTCGAACAGCTTGGCCGTCTTGTAGCGGATCACCTGCATGTAGCGCGATTCGTCGACGTCGGCGTCATGCATGTTGAGCAGTTGCAGCACCTCGCCCTCGGAGATGATGGTGGTCGCCTCCGAGAGGATCTCCATCACGCGCATCTTGCCGACACCGACCATCATCTCGAACGAGCGCGAGTAGAGATAGTCGCCGACCAGCACGCTGGCGGCGTTGCCGAACAGCGCGTTGGCGGTCTTGCGGCCGCGCCGCAGTTCCGATTCGTCGACCACGTCGTCGTGCAGCAGCGTCGCGGTATGGATGAACTCGACGACGGCGGCCAGCGTGTGGCGATGGCTCGAGCCGTCGCCCAGCGCGCCCGCGACGAGCAGCAGCAGGGCAGGCCGCAGCCGCTTGCCGCCCGCGCCGATGATGTATTCCGCGATCTGGTTGATCAGCAGCACGTCGGACGACAGGCTGTGCCGAATCACGCGGTTGACCTGCTCCATATCGTCGACGATCGGGGCCAGCAGTTGGGCAGCGCTCAGGGAAGGGGAGGCAGTGGACGACATGATCATGGAATTGGGTAGTGCGCCGGATTATAAGGCGATTCGGCGCCGCGCCGGGCCGGCGCCTGCCGGATGGCCGGTTTTGCGCGCCGATGTGTGGTGCGATCGCGGCGCGCGGGGCGCGCGTCGGCGACACCCGGCGAGACCGCGCCGCAGCGGGTGACACCAGCCCCGGCGCCTTGCTCGGCGGGCCGCGAGGGGCCGCTGCCGGCTACCGGGCTGCATCGAAGCGAGGACACGCCCGGGCTGCGAATCCACCGCCGGAAACGGTCCCACGAGTCGTATCGACGATAGGTTTTGACCTGACTGCTAACTCTCTGTATAATCACGCGTTTTCCGTGCGCGGTGCATGGAAAAACAGATCCAGAGTGAGGTTCTCAATGTACGCGGTCATAAAAACCGGTGGCAAGCAGTACAAGGTTGCCGTCGGCGAAAAACTCAAAGTAGAACAGATACCGGCAGACATTGACGCAGAAATCACGCTCGACCAGGTTCTCGCGGTAGGCGAAGGCGAATCGATTCAGTTCGGTACGCCGCTGGTCAGTGGGGCTTCCGTCAAGGCTACCGTTGTCTCCCACGGTCGTCATGCCAAGGTCACCATCTTCAAGATGCGTCGCCGGAAGCACTACCAAAAGCACGGCGGCCACCGCCAGAACTACACCGAACTGCGCATCGACGCGATCAACGCGTAAGCGCCAAGACGGTAAAGGAGCTATCAAATGGCACACAAAAAGGCAGGCGGGTCTTCCCGCAACGGCCGCGACTCCGAATCGAAGCGCCTCGGCGTGAAGGTTTACGGCGGCCAGGCAATCAATGCCGGTGGCATCATCGTCCGTCAGCGCGGCACGCGCATGCACCCGGGCGAAAACGTCGGCATCGGCAAGGACCACACGCTGTTCGCGCTGGTCGATGGTCACGTGAAGTTCGCGACCAAGGGCGCAGCCCGCAAGCACACGGTTATCGTCGTTCCGGCCGCTGCGTAAGTTTTCGCCGGTTCGGGCTTCATAGCCTCAAAGGCCCCGCGGAACACGCGGGGCCTTTTTCATTTGCGCGATGGCGCGCGCGGCCTGGCCGGCCCGGTCCGGCTCGACCTGGCCCCCGGGGCGGATTGGTCAAGCGCGGCGGCACGCGGCACAATATTGGTTCAAATTCTGGGCGGAGCAACGGATGAAGTTCATTGACGAAGCGCGAATCGAAGTCATCGCCGGGAACGGAGGTGATGGCAGCGCGTCGATGCGCCGCGAGAAGTTCGTTCCGTTCGGCGGGCCGGACGGCGGCGACGGCGGCCGCGGCGGCAGCGTCTATGCGGTCGCCGATCGCAACATCAACACGCTGATCGACTACCGGTTCGCGAAGAAACACCTGGCGCGCAACGGCGAGAACGGGCGCGGCTCGGATTGCTACGGCAAGGGCGGCGACGACATCACGCTGCGCATGCCGGTCGGCACCGTGATCACCGACATGGATACCGGCGAGCTGATCGCCGACCTGACCGAGCACGAGCAGAAGGTGCTGGTGGCCGAAGGCGGCGCGGGCGGCCTCGGCAACCTGCACTTCAAGTCGAGCACCAATCGCGCGCCGCGGCAGAAGACCGACGGCAAGCCCGGCGAGCGCCGCATGGTGAAGCTCGAGCTGAAGGTGCTGGCCGACGTCGGCCTGCTCGGCATGCCCAACGCGGGCAAGTCGACCTTCATTTCCTCGGTGTCCAACGCCAAGCCGAAGATCGCCGACTACCCGTTCACCACGCTCGCGCCGAACCTCGGCGTGGTACGTGTGGGCCCGAGCAAGAGCTTCGTGATCGCCGACATCCCGGGGCTGATCGAGGGCGCCGCCGAAGGCGCGGGCCTCGGCCACCAGTTCCTGCGCCACCTCCAGCGCACCGGCGTGCTGCTGCACCTGGTCGACCTCGCGCCCTTCGACGAGAACGTCGATCCGGTCGCCGAGGCGACGGCCATCGTCGGCGAGCTGCGCAAGTACGACGAATCGCTCTACGAGAAGCCGCGCTGGCTGGTGCTGAACAAGCTCGACATGGTGCCCGAGGACGAGCGCGCCGAGCGCGTCGCCGATTTCATCCGCCGCTTCGGCTGGGATGGCCCGGTGTTCGAGATCTCGGCGCTGACCGGGCAGGGCTGCGATAACCTCGTCTACGCCGTCTACGACTATCTCACCGAGCATTCGGATGCGCATCGCGCCTCCGAGGCCGAGGACCTGGCCGCCGACGTGCGTTTTCGCGAGACGCCGGGCGGCGCTGCGCCGTCGAAGTCCGAGGCGGACTGAAGGCCGCCGGCGGCGCATGCCGCCGCCGTGCCCGGCTCGGGCGGCGGGCTCGCGCCCGTCGCATCCCGATTTGGATTGCGCTTCACTGACAGGAGTTAGCGCACGATGCGTTCGATCATCGCCGATTCGAAGCGATTGGTTGTGAAGGTGGGTTCCAGCCTCGTCACCAACGACGGGCGCGGGCTCGATCATGCGGCGATCGGCCGTTGGGCGGCGCAGATCGCGGCCGTGCGCGAGGCCGGCAAGGAGGTCGTGCTGGTCAGCTCGGGCGCGATCGCCGAGGGCATGCAGCGGCTCGGCTGGAGCAAGCGGCCACGCGAGATCGACGAGTTGCAGGCCGCCGCCGCGGTCGGCCAGATGGGGCTCGCGCAGGTCTACGAGAGCCGCTTCGCCGAGCACGGCATCCGTACCGCGCAGATCTTGCTGACCCACGCCGACCTGGCCGACCGCGAACGCTATCTCAACGCGCGCTCGACCCTGCTGACGCTGCTGCGCCTGGGCGTGGTGCCGATCATCAACGAGAACGACACGGTGGTCACCGACGAAATCAAGTTCGGCGACAACGACACGCTCGGCGCGCTGGTCGCGAACCTGATCGAGGGCGATGCGCTGGTGATCCTGACCGACCAGTCGGGCCTGTTCACCGCCGATCCGCGCAAGGACCCGGCCGCCACCCTGGTGCAGGAAGCCGATGCGGGCGCGCCCGAGCTCGAGGCGATGGCCGGCGGCGCCGGCTCGAGCCTGGGCCGGGGCGGCATGCTGACCAAGATCCTGGCCGCCAAGCGTGCCGCGCACAGCGGCGCCAATACGGTGATCGCGAGCGGCCGCGAGACCGAGGTGCTGGTGCGGCTGGCCGCCGGCGAGGCGATCGGCACCCAGCTGATCGCGCGCACCGCGCGCATGGCCGCGCGCAAGCAATGGATGGCCGACCACCTGCAGGTGCGCGGCCACGTGGTGATCGACGCCGGCGCGGTCGAGAAGCTGACGGCCGGCGGCAAGAGCCTGCTGCCGATCGGCATCGTCGCGGTGCAGGGCGTGTTCGCGCGCGGCGAGGTGATCGCCTGCGTCAACGATGCCGGTCGCGAGATCGCGCGCGGCCTGACGAACTACAGCAGCGCCGAAACCAAGCTGATCCAGCGCAAGCCTAGCGGTGAGATCGAGACGGTGCTCGGCTACATGCTCGAGCCCGAGCTGATCCATCGCGACAATCTAGTCCTGGTCTGAGGCAGCTCGCGCCCCAGTAAAAAAGCCCGCGCGGGATATCCCGCGCGGGCTTTTTCATTGAGCAAGCGGTAGTCGCTCGATCGGCGGTGTCTCAGCGCACCTGCTGGTTCAGGATGGTGCGATGGGCGCGCAGGTTGTCGATGATGGTGCTGGTCTTGGCGGCCGGCATCTTGTTCGAGCAGAAGTAATCCTGGTAGAGCGCGGCGCGATAGGCATTCAGGTTGCCGTTCTCGATGCGCTGCCAGTCGGTCTCGACGGTGCGGTCCCAGCCGTTGTGGTCGGCGTCCAGCGCCGCGTACTGGCGCCATTCGTAGGTGTCGCAGCGGATTCCTTCGTAGATCACGTTGCGCGCGCCGGCCGGGCTGGTGATCACCGAGGTGTAGCGGACGATGCCGTCGGTGCCCACGCTCAGCGAGCTGGCATCGACGAAGAACTTCAGCGGCGTGTTCTGGGAGACCTCGAAGGGCAGCAGGTTGGACGGCTGCGGCAGGGGCGGGAGCGTATCGACCGTGTTTTCCTTCCAGCTGGGCTGGCGGTCGAGCAGGTAGACGAACGCGCTGTCGTCCTTGTTGGACGGCTCGCTCGATGTCTTGGAATGGGCGCAGCCGGCCAGCACGGCAACCGCGGCGAGCGACGCCGCGGCGAAAGCGAACGATTTCAAATTGCACACCTCGAAAAAAGGGCGCGGCAAACGCTGCCGCGCCCGGACATGCCTCGATTCCTACCCCGGTCGGCCGGGATCAGTCGCGCAGCAGGAAACCGCCCGGCGTCTCGTCGAGCGCGCTGGCGCCCGGCTCGACTTCGGAACAGACCTGCGAAGCGTCGAACGGCTGGGAGCCGATCACGCGAGGATAGCGCGTCGCCCGCAGGGCGCGCACCTTGTTGCTGTCGGGCCGCTGCGCCGGCCGGCGCAGGAAGCGCGACAGTTCCGTCAACGCCAACTGATACACATCCCGCTTGAACTCGATCACCGCGTCGAGCGGCACCCAGTACTCGTTCCAGCGCCAGGCGTCGAACTCCGGATGGTCGGTGGCACGCAGACAAATGTCGCAGTCGCGTCCGACCATCCGCAGCAGAAACCAGATCTGCTTCTGTCCGCGATAATGCCCGCGGACCTCGCGCTTGATGAACTTGTCAGGCACCTCGTAACGCAACCAGTCGCGCGTGCGACCGATGATCTTGACGTGCTCGGGGAGCAGGCCGGTTTCCTCATGCAGTTCCCGGAACATCGCCTGCATCGGGGTCTCACCATACTTGATGCCCCCTTGCGGAAATTGCCAGGAATGCTCACGAAGCCGTTTGCCCCAAAACACCTCATTGTGCGCGTTCAGCAGGATGATGCCGACGTTCGGGCGAAAGCCTTCACGATCCAGCATACAACCACCTTCGAATCCTTTAAAATTGCTTTGATTATAAACAGATAACGGGCGCCGCGCACCGCAACGGACCGAATCTCGGCGAGCTGCGTCAGCTACACTGTCCCTGATTAGTCTGCTAAGTCATCTGTGCCGCAAGCGCCTGCTGGTCGCTCGTCGCGCATGATCATCCACCCCATTTCGCCTTTTTCTGGCGGCCCGGATTGGGCCGTCGTTTCTGGAACTGTCCGCATGAAAGCCTCCCGTTTCTTTATCGGCACCCTGAAGGAAGCTCCCGCCGACGCCGAGATCGTCAGCCACAAGCTGATGGTGCGCGCCGGCATGATTCGCCGCGTCGCCGGCGGCATCTACAACTATCTGCCGGTCGGCCTGCGCTCGATCCGCAAGGTCGAGGCGATCGTGCGCGAGGAGATGAACCGGGCAGGCGCGATCGAACTGCTGATGCCGGCGGTGCAGCCGGCCGAGCTCTGGCAGGAATCGGGGCGCTGGGAGCAATACGGCCCCGAGCTGCTGCGCATCAAGGACCGCAAGGACAACGACTTCGTGATCGGGCCGACGCACGAGGAAGTGATCACCGACATCGCGCGCAACCAGATCAAGAGCTACCGGCAGATGCCGGTGAACTTCTACCAGATCCAGACCAAGTTCCGCGACGAGATCCGTCCGCGCTTCGGCGTGATGCGCGGGCGCGAATTCATCATGAAGGACGCCTATTCCTTCGACAAGGACCAGGCCGGCCTCAAGGAGTCGTATCGCAAGATGTACGACGCCTATGTGCGCGTGTTCACGCGCATCGGCCTGGAGTTCCGCGCGGTAGCGGCCGACAACGGCTCGATCGGCGGCAGCGGCTCGCATGAATTCCACGTGATCGCCGACACCGGCGAGGACGCGATCGCCTACTGCCCGAGCTCGGAGTTCGCCGCCAACGTCGAGGCCGCCGAGGCGCTGCCGCTGATCGCCAGCCGCGCGGCGCCGGCCGAGGCGATGGCCAAGGTTGCCACGCCCGGCAAGGCCAAGTGCGAGGCGGTCGCGGAACTGCTCGACATCCCCCTGGCACGCACCATCAAGTCGATCATCGTCGCCACCGAGAACGAGGGCGCCGAGCCCACCATCTGGCTGCTGATGCTGCGCGGCGACCACGATCTCAACGAGATCAAGGCCTCCAGGCTGCCGGGCCTGGCCGGCCACCGGATGGCGACCGAAGCCGAGATCGTCGAATGGTTCGGCACGCCGCCGGGCTACCTGGGTCCGATCGGTACCCGGAAGCCGGTCAAGGTGATCGCCGATCGCACGGTCGCCAACATGAGCGATTTCGTGGTCGGTGCCAACGAGGTCGATTACCACATCGCCGGCGTGAATTGGGGCCGCGACCTGCCGGAACCGGAAGTCGCCGACCTGCGCAACGTGCAGAAGGGCGATCCCTCGCCGGACGGCAAGGGCGTGCTCGACATCTGCCGCGGCATCGAGGTCGGCCACGTGTTCCAGCTCGGCACCAAGTATTCGAAGGCGATGGGCTCGACCTTCCTCGACGAGGGCGGCAAGCCCCAGCCGATGGAGATGGGCTGCTACGGGATCGGCATCACGCGGATCCTCGGCGCCGCGATCGAACAGAACTTCGACGACAAGGGCATCATCTGGCCCGAATCGATCGCCCCGTTCGAGGTGGTGCTCTGTCCGATGGGCTATGACCGCAGCGAGGCGGTGCGCAATGCCGCCGACCAGCTCCACGCGGACCTGCTCGCGGCCGGCATCGACGTGATCCTCGACGATCGCGGCGAGCGCCCGGGCGTGATGTTCGCCGACTGGGAACTGATCGGCGTGCCGCATCGCCTGGTGATCGGCGAGCGCGGCCTGAAGGATGGCAAGATCGAGTACCAGGGCCGCCGCGATACCGAAGCCAGCCTGTTGCCGGCCGAAGGCGCCGCCCTGACCGTCATCGAGAAGGTCCGCGAGGCGCTCGCGCGCTGAGGCGGCGCCCGCGCCGTCGCGGCGCGCAGCCGGAGTCAAACATGGAATACAACTTCGTGTCCGCGACGGTGCTGCTGATCCTGATCACGGATCCGCTCGGCAATATCCCGCTGTTCATCGCCGCGCTGCGTCATGTGCCGGGGCCGCGCCGCGTGCGCGTGATCCTGCGCGAGATCGCGATCGCCTTCACCATCCTGCTGCTGTTCATGGTGGTCGGCGACCGCTTCCTGCGGATGATGAGTTTGACCGACCTGTCCCTGCGCATCGGCGGCGGGATCGTGCTGTTCCTGATCGCGCTGCGGATGATCTTCCCGCACCCGGACGGCGCCTTCGGCAATGATCCGCGCGGCGCCGAGCCCTTCATCGTGCCGCTCGCGATTCCCGCCCTGGCCGGCCCCTCGGCGCTGGCCACCGTGATGCTGCTGACCTCGCAGGCGCCCGGCAAGACCATGGAGTGGGTCGGCGCGCTGACGGTGACGATGCTGGTCTGCGCGATCGTGCTGGTGCTGGCCGAGCGCATCCAGCGCTGGCTCGGCGAGCGCACCGTGATGGCCTTCGAGCGGCTGATGGGGCTGGTGCTGGTGGCGATCTCGGTGGAGATGATCCTGGCCGGCATCCGCGCCTTCGTGCACCAGCTGTAGATCGCACCCGAGGCGGGTTGCGCCTGGAATGAAAAACGGCTCGCGTGAAAACGCGAGCCGTTTCGTTTTGCGGCGCGAGGCGCCTGCGCGCCGCTCAGAACTGGGCGGTCAGCGCGCGGATCGTCGGCAGGTTGCGCCAGTAGCCCTTGGCGTCCATCCCGCAGCCGAACACGTAGCGATCCGGCACCGAGAAACCGCAGAAATCGGGATGCAGCGGCTTGGCCTTGGCCAGCGTCTTCTCGCAGAGCACGGCCGACAGGAAGCGCTTGGCGCCCATGTCGAGGATCCGGTCGCGGATCGCTGCCATGGTCTCGCCCTCGTCGAGGATGTCGTCGAGCACGATCACGATGCGGTCCTTCACCGATTCGCGCGGCGCCACGCGCCAGTGCATCTCGGGGCTGCCCTGGGTGGTGTTGCGATAGCGCGTCAGGTGGATGTAGTCGAACTCGAGCGGGAAGTCGAGATGGGGCAGCAGCATGCCCGTGAACACGGCCGCGCCGCCCATCACCGACAGCACGAGCGGGAACGCGTCGCCGATCTCGGCGCGGATCGCCGAAGCCATCCGGGCGATCGACGCGTTGACCTCGTCGGCGGAGACGATCTGTTCGGAGTGTTGGAATATCTGGAGAGCTTCTTCGCGGTTCATGTGTTCTGAGGTGCGATCGGAAAAATCGGAAACGGCCCGGCGGGGTCGCATGCGGGCCGTCCGGGGCGGCCCGCGCTCGGGCCGGCGGGCGATGCGCTAATAGGATATACCGCGCATCGCGCCGCGTGGGGGCGGGAAAGTATCAGCGCAGGCCCGGCATCATGCCCTTCAGGCCGCGCATCATCTTCTGCATGTTGCCGCCCTTGAGCTTCTTCATCATGGTGCGCATCTGGTCGTACTGGTTCAGCATCCGGTTGACCTCCTGCACCGGCACGCCGGCGCCGGCGGCGATGCGGCGCTTGCGGGTGGCCTTGATCAGCTCGGGCTTGGCGCGCTCGGCCGGCGTCATCGAGTTGATGATGCCCTCCATGCGGCGGATCTGCTTCTCGGCCTGGCCCATGTTGGCGCCGGCCGCGGCCTGCTGGAACTGCGCCGGCAGCTTGTCCATCAGCGAGGACAGCCCGCCCATGTTCTTCATCTGGGAGATCTGCGCGCGGAAATCGTTGAGGTCGAAGTCGCCGCCCTTCTTGACCTTGTCGGCGAGCTTCTGCGCGGCCTTCATGTCGACGCCGCGCTGCGCCTCCTCGACCAGGGCGAGGATGTCGCCCATGCCGAGGATCCGGTTCGCCATCCGGTCCGGGTGGAACACCTCGAGGCCGTCGAGCTTCTCGGCCACGCCGACGAACTTGATCGGCTTGCCGGTGATGTGGCGCACCGACAGCGCCGCGCCGCCGCGCGAATCGCCGTCGAGCTTGGTGAGCACCACGCCGGTGAGCGGCAGGGCGTCGTTGAAGGCCTTGGCGGTGTTGACGGCATCCTGGCCCAGCATCGCGTCGACCACGAACAGCGTCTCGGCCGGGTTGATCGCCGCGTGCAGCTCGGCGATCTCCTTCATCATCGCCTCGTCGATACCGAGGCGGCCGGCCGTGTCGACGATCAGCACGTCGTGGTAGTGGCGCTTGGCCCAGTCGAGCGCGGCGCGCGCGATCTCGACCGGTTTCTGGTCCGGGGTGGAGGCGAAGAAGTCGGCGCCGACCTGTTCGCTCACCGTTTTGAGCTGGGCGATCGCGGCGGGACGGTAGACGTCGCAGGACACCGTCAGCACCTTCTTCTTCTGCTTGTCGCGCAGCAGCTTGGCGAGCTTGCCGACCGTGGTGGTCTTGCCCGCGCCCTGCAGGCCCGCCATCAGGATGACGGCCGGCGGCGTGACGGCCAGGTTCAGCTCGGCGGCCTTGCCCTCGTAGTCGCCGCCGATCACGGCGGTCAGTTCCTTCTGCACCACGGCGACCAGCGCCTGGCCCGGCGACAGGCTGCTGAGCACCTCCTCGCCGAGCGCCTTCTCCTTGACCTTGGCGATGAATTCGCGGACCACGGGCAGCGCGACGTCGGCCTCGAGCAGCGCGAGCCGGACCTCGCGCAGCATTTCCTGCGTGTTCGCCTCGGTGAGACGGGCTTCGCCGCGCAGCGTCTTGACGACGTGCGCCATCCGTTGGGTGAGATTGTCGAGCATGGGGAGCGATGGACAGTGGGGCCCGAAGGCGCGCGTCGGCTATATTGACAGCCGTCGCAGGCGAGGGGGCTAGTGTAAACTTCGAACATGGATATTGTACTGTATGCCCTCACCGCGCTCCTGTACGGCGGCCTGTCCGTCGCGGGATGGCGGGCGCACCGTTCCGGCCTGGCGCAGCCGCTGGTCGCGAGCGTGCCGGCCGTGCCGCGCGAGACGCGTCCGTCCGCTGCGTCCGGGGTGAGCGGAACCGGCCGCGCGCTGCTGTTCGCGGCCCTGGTCTCGCACGGCGTGCTGCTGCACGCCACCATCTTCCCGCACGACGCGATGCTGTTCG
This sequence comes from Burkholderia sp. Ax-1720, assembly GCF_011753035.1. Classification (NCBI taxonomy): domain Bacteria; kingdom Pseudomonadati; phylum Pseudomonadota; class Betaproteobacteria; order Burkholderiales; family Burkholderiaceae; genus Burkholderia; species Burkholderia sp. Ax-1720. The sequence goes on from NZ_VWWK01000170.1 coordinate 13,973, forward strand.
GCTTCGCATTCGCGCTCTCGGCGATGTTCTGGCTCGGCGCCGGCATCTACTGGATCGAGAGCTTCTTCTTCCCGCTCGACAGCCTGCGCCTGCTGGTGCTGCCGCTGGCCTGCGTGGCCTCGCTGCTGCCGCTCGGCTTCGGCGGCGTGCGCGTGCTGCCCTATGCGGCCGCGCCATTGTTCAAGATGCACTTCCTGATCGCCAACATCGCCTATGGATTGTTCGCGATCGCGGCCCTGCACGCGGTGCTGATGCTGATGGTGGAGCGTCGCCTGCACGCGCTGCGCCAGGGCAGCCGGATCGAGTCGGCGGGTTTCCTGGCCGGCTGGCTGGAGACGCTGCCGCCGCTGCTCACGCTCGAGAAGCTGCTGTTCCGCCTGATCGGCGCCGGCTTCGTCCTGCTCACGCTGACGCTCGCCTCGGGCATCCTGTTCAGCGAGCAGGTCGACGCGCGCGCGCTGCGCTTCGACCACAAGACGGTGTTCGCGATCCTCTCGTGGTTCATGTTCGGCGGTATCCTCGTCGCGCGCCGGCTGTCCGGCTGGCGCGGACGCGGTGCCGCGCGCTGGGTGCTCGTCTCGTTCGGCGCGCTGTTGCTTGCCTATGTCGGCAGCCGCTTCGTGCTCGAGGTGCTGCTGCACCGTTCCGTGGTCTGATGGCCTGATTCCGATGCGTAACCTTCTTCTGCTGATCCTCCTGTTCTTCGCCGGTTCCTGGCTCGCGCGCAAGCTGCGCCAGGCGCAGGAGCGCACCGCGCGCGACGGCGCCGCCGCCGGCTCCTCGGCACGCGGTGCCGGCGGGCCAGGCTTCGGTGGCGGCGCGCAACCCGCGGCTG